>JBLHJX010000037.1:0-27342 GCA_047619225.1 Candidatus Latescibacterota bacterium | reverse complement strand
GCATCCATGGCTTCGTTCAAATAAACCGACGTATCAGTAATGTAAGGCGTTAATCGTTCACCCAATGCCATATATTCTTCAATCAACTGAACCTCTTCCAACCCTTCAACACCATATATCCGCTCCAAAATTTCATTCTTTATCCGCACATTTGCACGAATCTTTTCAGGCAACAATTCGGCATCCAACAGATCACCAACCCGGATACCCGTTGAGCGATTGATCTTATCTTGATACGTGGGTCCAATGCCCCGCAAAGTTGTGCCAATAGCATCAGCGCCAATCTTTTTCTCATTGGCTTCTTCCAATCGTTTGTGATAAGGCAGCACCAAATGCGCACGATCACTCACAAACAAACGACCCTCAACCGAAATCCCTCGGCTTTTCAACTCATCCACTTCTTGAAACAAAGCCGTTGGATCAAGCACCACGCCATTGCCAATCACACAGGTTTTGTCAGCATGCACAATGCCCGCAGGAATCAGGTGAAACACAAATGTCAAATCCCCCGCCTTAATGGTATGCCCTGCATTGGCGCCTCCCTGATACCGCACGACGACATCAGAATCTGTCGTTAAATAATCGACAATCTTTGCCTTGCCTTCATCACCCCATTGTGCCCCTAAAACAATCCGAACAGCCATCTTCAATCTCCTTTTCAGCCCATGCGAACAACAATAAATAAACCATTAGCTCATAGAAGAAGCATTAAAAATTTCCAGTCTCCTACAGTCTATAATTTCACCTGCTTAACCCAATGAACAAAATCTTTTGATAGAATTTTTTCCAATATGGCATCCGATATCGGCGCATCAATATTAAATACCATAATAGCCTCACCACCTTGTGCCTTGCGCCCCAAAGCCATATCGGCAATATTGATCCCTTCTTCGGCCAACAAATTACCCATATGCCCAACCACACCGGGCACATCTTGGTTGCCCAAAAACAACATATGGCCCTCTAACTTGGCTTTCACTTCCACATCATCTATGCGAATCAACCGAGGGTCTGTACGTCCTAACACAGTTGCAGAAATAGAAGTATTTTCTTCCGACGTTTCCACATCAACCGTCACCAAATTATTGTAATCTTTATGGCTGCTCTTAGATTCTTCCACGCCAATATGTCGGCTTTCGGCATGAAGACGTGCATTCACCAACGTCACAGGTTCATTGGACAAATGCCCAAAAATACCCTTCAAAACCGCAGCCGTTAATGGCGCCGTTGCATATTCCTGAATCACACCCTGATATCGATTATGGATGTTGTGTAAATTGCCACCCATCAACTGTGCTTGCAAAGATCCCACACGCTCGGCCAATAATAAATAAGGGCTGACCGCATCGAAATATTCTGCATTAATCGGTGGCAAATTCAATGCACTCGACACAGGTTTACCCAACAAAGCATCCCGCAAATCCACTGCAATTTGTCGCGCCACTTTTTCCTGTGCTTCAAATGTTGACGCGCCCTGGTGCGGTGTACAAATCACTTCAGGCCGTTGCACCAACGGATGATCTGCACCCGGCGGTTCTTCCTGAAAGACGTCCAAAGCAGCGCCTGCCACCTTGCCCGACTCAATGGCCGCAAGCAAAGCCCCCTCATCAACCAACTCGCCACGTGCACAGTTAATAATGCGCAACCCATCTTTACACTTTGACAACGCATCTCTTGAAATCAAATGGTGCGTTTGATCGGTCAACACCGTGTGCAGCGTAATATAATCTGCCTCGGCAAACATTTCATCATAAGAAACCGGCTTCACATGAAGCTGCCGTGCCAAATCATCAGATAAAAATGGATCGGCACCCAAAATACGCATTCCAAAAGCACGGGCGCGACGCGCCACTTGTTGCCCCACACGACCCGCCACACCAACAATGCCCAAAATTTTGCCGTCCAACTCCACACCCGTATATATTTTTCGCTCCCACTCACCCGCTTTCATAGAAGCAGTCGCCTGTGGAATATTACGCGACAAAGACATCATCATCGCCATGGCATGTTCAGCCGTTGAAATGGTATTGCCACCCGGTGCGTTCATCACCACAATGCCCCGCGCCGTTGCAGCCTCCAAATCAATGTTGTCCACACCCGCACCCGCACGACCAATCGCTTTGAGATTGTGACCCGCTTCAATCACCCGTTTGGTCACCTTGGTTGCACTGCGCACAATCAAGCCAGCATAATCTCCAATCATATCACACAGTTCATCTTCCGACAAACCGGTCTTCACATCCACTTGCATATCAGGTGCTTCGCCAAAAACATCTTGCCAACCATCTGCCAACGAATCTGCAATCAAAATTTTCATATTCTTCAACCACTATTTTTTAAGAGTGAAATTTATTTTTCATTCAAAATACGCTCTACCGCTGCAACCCCAACACCTGGAGTAAATAACCAACCCACTTTTTGCAAACTCATTTCAAATGCCGAAACCACAGTCAAAATATCCAAATCATCGACAAAGCCCAAATTTGAAATGCGAATAAGACGCCCACGCAAATGTGCCAGCCCCCCACCCACAGTTATGCCAAACCGAGCATGTAAATCAGCCATAATCGCCAGCCCATCTACCTCTTCTGGCAATGCAATAGCTGTTAATACATTCGACGGACGATTGGGAAACACCGACAAACCCAACGCTTCCGTTGCCTGCCGAACAGCCTCTGCGTGGCGGGCATGACGTGCCCACACATTTTCAATCCCTTCCACAGCAATCATATCCAACGCTGCACGCATCCCAGCCATCAACGTCATAGGCAAAGTTGCTGGCCCGCGCCCCTCTTCTAATGCCGTGCGATATGTTTCCAAATCAAAATAAAACTTCGGCAAAGTCGAAGATGCTACCCGCTCCCACGCCCGATCACTCACCGTCACCATTGCAACCCCCGGCGGCACACCCAACCCCTTTTGCGATGCCGTCACCGCAATATCCACGCCCCAATCATGGGTTCGCAATGGATGCGCGACCACACTCGATACCCCATCCACAACCAACAAAGCATCCGTCTCACCAACCACACGCCCAAGCGCTTCAACATCGTGCAACACACCCGTAGACGTCTCACTATGCGTGGCAAACACAACCCGCGTTTCAGGATGCGCTTTCAACCGCTCAGCAACTTGCCCAGGATCAACCACCGCCCCCCAAGGCAAATCCAACACATCCACATCCACACCATACGCCTGACATATCGCCGTCCACTTCGCCCCAAATTGCCCCGCCTGGATCACCAACGCCCGATCACCCTGCGACAACGTATTCACCACAGCCGCTTCCATCGCACCCGAACCCGATGATGCCAAAAGCAACACATCGTCCTGTGTTGGAAAAACAGGCTTCAGCTTCGCCACCACATCCCGTATAAAATTAGGGAAATCCGACCCACGATGATACACCAGAGGCGCAGCCATTGCGGCTTGCACTTCATCGGGAATAGGTGTAGGTCCTGGTGCGAAAAGACGCTGTTTCATTTAATGCCCTCTGGCATCCACTGCCCATGTTTCAACAAACTGACCGTTCTCATCAATCACATAAACTTCATCCCACAGATTGACGGTCGTACACACATGGCGCGGCACCAAATAAAACGTATCACCCACATTGGGGCGCGTTGTGCCTTTGGGCAAGCGCAACAACTGATGTTCTTCATTACGGCGAACAAACGTCACATCATCGGGCAAACCCAACCCCCGAAAATGCGGCTCCGGGGTATCCGGTGCAATCGACTTGCTCCCTGCATCCAACGTAATCAAATCGTCTTGTGTGGTGCTGATTACCCGCGACAGTACCAACGCCGCCCATCGAAAAGGGCTGTCAACGAGCTGGTCGCCATATCCCGTATCCCAAAAAATCCACGTGCCGGGTGAGACCTCATCTACCTCATCTACCAACCGCGTATGTTCAAATCCCGGTGAACCCGAAGCCACCAACTTAGGCACCTCAACACCCGATTCGGCAATGAGACGCCGTGTTTCTATCGCTTGCCCAATCGAATCCAAAGCCGTCTCTTTGCGCTTCTCTGGGTCTGGGTTACCCACATGCCCATCATATACATGCAAGCCCGCAAACGTTAACCCCGGTGCATCGGCAATTTGTTTGGCCAAAACAACCGAAGGTTCACCCACCGGTGCGCCTGTGCGATCCATACCCGTATTCAAATCTAACATCACACCCAAGGTTAAATGGGCTTGCACACACGCATCAGACAAGGCTTGAATATTATTTGCATCATCGGCAATAATCTTCAAATCCACCAAGGGATAACTCTTCTTCAAATCTACGATCCGACGAATATTGGCACCCACCATATGATATGAAATCAAAATATCAGTAACACCAAGAGCGGCCAACATAGCGGCTTCTTTGGGCGTGGCACACTTAAACTTATCAATGCCCGCGGCCATTTCCATCTTTGCCACTTGCGCCATCTTATGCGTTTTAATATGTGGGCGCAACCGTTCAAAACCACCCATCATTTCACCCATAGTCTTAATATTATGCGCCACGGCTTCACGATACACCAACAAAGCCGGTGTAGGAATTTCGTCGGCATTAACAACCCGATACTCATCCACGAAGCGTCTCCTCAATCCAGCGCCAAAGTTCATCTTTACCAAGACCTGTCACTGCTGAAAAAGGCAACACCGGAAATTCACCCTGCCAAGCCAGCACACGCTTTATGCGGGCCAAGCTGGCTTGCAACTTGGTCTTCGACAGCTTATCGGCTTTTGTGCCCACAACCACAAACCGCTTTTCTGATTCGGTCAACCATTCAACCATTCTCAAATCATCTTCTGTGGGGACATGGCGCACATCTATCAACTGCACAAACCCCTTCAATGGTGGGCGATCTAACACATACTCCTCGATCAACTGCCCCCATTGATCACGCTCACTCTTACTGCGCTTGGCATATCCATAACCCGGAAAATCAACACAATAAAATGCGTTATTAACGGTAAAAAAATTCAACGTACGCGTCTTACCGGGTGTGCGACTCGTCTTCACTAACTTTTTGCGATTTAGCAACCGATTCAACAGTGACGACTTGCCCACATTAGATCGCCCAGAAAAGGCGATTTCAGATCGGCCATCGGTTGGCAATTGCTTTATAAAACCAACACTCGTTAAAAACTCGGCAGAATGGAGCGTCATAATAAATAACAACCAGACTCAAAGGTTACGGGTTAAGAATTAAAAAAACACAGCGGGTAGAATGGGTGACCCTTGACTTTGGACACACGACCCTAAACTGATTTTGGCAGACAAACGAAAACCGGAGTTCGTTTAGCAACTCCGGTTCCCAATTACTTTAGGAAAAATTACTTACGCCCGTTTTTTATTTTCTTTTTTAACTTCGTGAACTTCCATTCGGGGTTGCTTGTGGTTGCGAACCATTTCAGGTGTAATCATGATCTCTTTAATCTCATCGCTTGACGGAATATCAAACATAAAATCGATCATGAATGATTCAAGCACAGATCGCAAACCCCGCGCGCCAGTTCCTTTCGACATTGTAATCAAAACAATCTCGCGAAGCGCGTCTTCTTCAAACGTTAAGTCTACACCATCAAGCTCAAACAGCTTTTGATATTGCTTAATAACAGCATTTTTAGGCTCAGTTAAAATGCGCAACAAAGCATCTTCGTCCAACTCATTAAGCGCACTCACAACCGGCATACGTCCCACAAGCTCGGGGATCAAACCATATTTGATCAAATCTTCAGGCTCGGCATGTTGGAAAACTTCACCCACATTGCCATCCGCTATGCCCTTTGTATCAGACCCAAAACCAATGGTCTTTTTGCCAATGCGTGCACTAATAATATCTTCTAACCCACCAAATGCACCGCCACAAATAAACAGAATATTCTTTGTATTCAATTGAATCAAAGGCTGCTCAGGGTGCTTGCGCCCACCTTTGGGGGGGATGCTGGCGACGGTGCCTTCCAAAATTTTTAACAAAGCCTGCTGCACACCTTCACCCGATACATCGCGGGTAATGGATGGATTGGCAGATTTGCGCGAAATTTTGTCTATCTCGTCCAAATACAAAATGCCCATTTCGGCACGCGCCACATCATAATCTGCAGCCTGAAGCAAGCGCACCAAAATATTCTCAACATCTTCGCCCACATAACCCGCTTCGGTCAAAATCGTTGCATCGGCTATCGAAAAGGGAACCTGCAAGATACGGGCAAGTGTACGGGCCAATTCTGTTTTACCAGTTCCTGTGGGACCAATGAGTAAAATATTGCTCTTATCAAGCTCAATATCATCACTGGCTTCATTGGAACGAATACGTTTATAATGATTATAGACCGCAACCGACAACATGCGCTTGGCCCGCTCTTGGCCAATCACATATTCATCCAACCGCGTCTTAATCTCTACCGGTTTGGGCAAATCTTTGTGCAACGTCACCGGCTTTTTAAGGTCATCTTCCTTGAGTACCTCATTGCACAGCTTAATGCACTCACTGCAGACATTCACGCCAGGACCTGTCACAATCTTATCGACTTGGTCGGCGCTTTTGCCACAAAAAGAGCAACGAACATCTGTGCGGGAGGTTCTTCGTTTCATACATTAGGTCCAAGAAATACAGTGTTTAGACGTCTTTGGGTGTCCGCTGGAGAACTTCGTCAATCAAACCATAGTCCTTCGCTTCATCCGCCGACAAAAAGAAATCACGGTCGGCATCTTTGGCAATACGCTCTTGAGGCTGCCCCGTGCATTCGGCCAAAATTCTATTTAACCGATCGCGATACTGCAAAATTTCTTCTGCGTGGCGTTCAATATCCGACGCTTGGCCTCCTGCGCCACCAATAGGCTGGTGAAGCAAAATGCGCGAATTGGGAAGTGCACGACGTTGGCCTTTTGCACCGCCGGCCAACAACACCGCACCCATCGAAAAAGCCTGCCCCACACACACGGTCTCAATATCATTGGGCACATATTGCATCGTATCATAAATGGCCAGCCCAGCCGTAATACTGCCACCGGGCGAATTAATATAGAGTCGAATGGGTTTTTCAGGTGTTTCAGATGTGCAAAACAACATCTGTGCAATCACCAAGTTGGCAATGGTATCATTAATGGGGGTGCCAATAAAAATGATATTGTCACGCAAAAGCCGTGAAAAAATATCATAAGCACGTTCACCACGCCCGGTTTGTTCTAATACGGTAGGAACTAAAGCCATTATTCTCCATCCCCTTCTTCAACATCTTCAATTTTTGCGTTCTCAATCAAAAAATCAAACGTCTTTTCTACCTGCAAATCAGATTGAATCTGATCCAGTTGCCCAGAACGACCCAATATTTCTCGCAAACGCGCGCCTTCAATATTATGCCGCGCAGACATGGTTTCCAAATGCTTTTCTACATCTTCTTCTTGTACCTCAATGCCTTCCTGACTTGCAACGGCATCGAGCAACAAATAACGTTTCACACCACGCAAAGCATGTTCGCGCCCATCTGCGCGAATGGCCTCTTCATCAATGGCATGATCGTGACCAGCATGTTCTTTTTTATATGATTCAACAGCCCCATCAAGATATGTTTCAACCATGCTATCTGGCACTTCAAATGCGTTCTTTTCAATCAATGCATCGACAATGTTTTCTTCCACACGCCGACGAGCTGCACTCTCTGATTGTGTTTTCATATCTTCACGAATTCGGTTCTTGAGATCATCCAAAGTTTCAAATTCACCCACGTCTTTGGCCAACTCATCGTCCAACTCGGGCAACGTACGTTTTTGCACCGACTTCACCGTCACGCGAAAAGTCACTTCCTCTTCCTCGGGTGCATGATCATCGCCTTCATGATCATCACCTTCATGGTCGTGCTCTTTATGATCTTCGCCTTCATGGTCGTGATCATGCTCATGGTCGTGCGCATCATTTTGCACCGGACGCTTGAGTTTAAGCTCACGCGTTTCATCGGCTGCCACACCTGCCAATTGCTCGGCCACTTCGGTCGGTTTTTCGTCTGCATCTTTCATTAAGCGAATGCGTTGATCTTCCTGACGCGTACCCGGTACCGGTTCACCAGCCTCATTCAACTCTTCCACATCGGCCAAAATGACATCGTCAATCTCAGCACCGCGCTCCACAATCTCTTCAACCGCATTTTGTTCTCTTATACTCGCAAGCTGTGCATCAATCTGCGCATCATCGACTGGGAAGACAGGGCGTGTCACTTCTAACCCATTATAATGCTCTGCTTTTATTTCTGGACGCACATCAACCGATGCTTTAACAACAAGCGCTTGACCTTCTTCAAAATTAATGTCTTCAATATCGGCCTGAGAAACAGGCTGAATACCCTCAGATTGACTGGCTTCACGGTAAAGCTCTTCAACCATCTCTTGAACCACTTCACCACGAATGGCAGGGCCAAATTGTTTTTTTACCACGCCAAGAGGAACCTTGCCTTTGCGAAATCCGGGCAAGTTAAGGGTCTTACTATACTTCCGATAAGCAGCGTCGAGCCGTTTTTCTACGTCTTCGGCTGGGGCCTCAATCTCAAGTGTTCGACGCCAGGTCCCAGACTCTGTTACCTGCACCTTCATTATGTTGGGTTATCCTTTTTGACGACATGAATCATGCCAGGGGAGTTTTATTAAACAGCCAAATGCGCGCTCGGCAGCTTTCAAAAGCGACACGCATACGAGGTCTTACGTGACCCAACGTGCAATGATACATAAATGATAAGTATTTGTCAATGATCACGATGCATCAAAACCGGTGAAACGGCAAATGACAAATGGCAAACGTGAAAGAACATCGAAACCGAGTCGTTGGGCAGGGCCGTTTCACTTTTTACTTTTTAATTCCACTTTATCGTTTGCTCACCTTAGAAACCTTCAAATTGGCATATTCCCCTATCAGCGGCGCCATCTGCCGAAAACCTATTTTCCCGCCACCAAGCAAGGGACCATAAGATTCACCATCATCTACCCAATGAAAAATGGGCAAATCGCGGATATAAAACGCCACCTCGGCACCACATTTAATTATGGTAATCGAATAAGGTGGCAATACATCATCAACCGATGGCAAAGGGTCGGCGCCTTGGGCAACCATATGAAACCCATAACTCTTGCGTAAGTTACACACCTGAAATGCCCGTTCACGCGGGTGTTTGCGTCGAAAATAGGACACGTGTAGTGCGTTGATATCGCTGCTGTGATACTGCCCATATTGGCCCATTCGGGGAGCCAAAGAGGCATCAAACAGGTCTTGCCCCTTATCCCCTGTTGCAGAAAAGAACAAAATGCACAACCCCGGCTCGCGCACGGGCCAAAAGTCCCAAGTCACTGCAATATCCGACGGAAAATCTTCGGGGCACCAAAATACAAAATTCGCCGCTTGCCCTTCTTCTGGATCGCGACAATTTTCCATACGCATCCGCCCCTGCGGAAATGTCACAGCCGCATCACCCTCCATCCGAAAACCGGCGATATCATCTTCAGATGCCAACGGATTGTCGTAAAGTACTTCACCAAATTCAAATTTATCCATCACAAACTCCTCAAAATTTTAACTATCCATCTAAATCACCTCGATCACACCGCAAGGAAAAAGATCCACCACAAAAAACACTTTTTCCTTTTTCCTTTTCCCCTAAACCTGCCCCAACACTTTCAAATAAGCCTTCACCGTATTTTCCAGCCCCATAAAAATGGCATCGGCAATCAACGCATGTCCAATCGACACCTCTAAAACACCCGGAATGCTCACAAATTCGCCCAAATTGTCCAAATTCAAATCGTGCCCTGCATTCACACCCAAGCCCAAATCTTGAGCAGCTTTGGCCGAATCGGCAAATGTTCGGAAAACAGGCCCAACATTTCTTTCATCAAACGCTGTGGCATAAGATTCAGTATACAACTCAACCCGGTCGGCCCCAACCTCTTGCGCCAACACCATATCCTCTAACACGGGATCCATAAACAACGACACACGAATGCCCAAATCTTTCAACTCAGCGATCAAAGGTTTGAGACGTTCACCCTCTTTGCGCAAATCCCACCCGTGATCCGACGTCGACTGATTGGGATCATCGGGCACCAAAGTACACTGATCGGGCATCACATCGCGCACAATTTGCATAAACTCGGGAAATGGATTGCCTTCAATATTATACTCCACACCTGAGATCATCTCTTTTAACGCATAAACATCCGTTTTGCGAATATGTCGCTCATCTGGCCGAGGATGAACCGTAATGCCATGTGCGCCTGCATCAATACATACCTGTGCGGCTTGTGTCACACTTGGCATACTCAATGGACGTGCATTGCGCAACAAAGCCACTTTATTCACATTCACACTCAATTTGGTCATCCTGCCCTCATTTCATTAAGTCCATTGCTTGTTAGTATTTACTCCATAATCAAAATTAATAATTTTTATTTTTAGAATTAGATTATCTGGAACTTGATACATAATCTCTCGTTTAACACATGACAGCGAAGGTAGGTGTTCATCTATCCAAATGGAGGGTATCGCCATGAACAAAAAACTTCAAATCGGTTTGCTCTTGTCTGTCTTTTTGATCTTGGGTGCTTGGACGCCATCTGTCAGAGCCCAAAACAATGTCACTGTAAATGCGGCAGATTCATTACAACTTGCCCAAAAACATCTCTCATTTGGCAATAATTATCTCAAAAACAAACAATATGAAGATGCCGAAACCCAACTTTTAAAAGCGTGGGCACATTTACCAACGCAAGAACAGACCCTGAAAAAACGAACCCAATGTGCCCGATTATTAGGACGATTGTATCACGAAACTGAAAAATATGACGGCGCCATTCAGTGGTATCAGCAAGCCGTCGTATTAGGTCCTCTGGACAAACACAACAAAAATGCGTATCGGGCATTGGGCACACTTTATATGTACCAAGAAAAATCTACTGAAGCCATTGGTACTTTTGAAAAGTTACTGCGTTATGATTTGGAACCCGCTACAGAAATCGAATATTTATACCACATCGTGGTCTTAAGCAGTGAAGAAAAAGAGTTTGATCGTGCTTTGCAATATGCCAACCGTTGGGCTGAACTCACACCCGACGATGCCCGTGTTCGGGAACTGTTGGGCAAATTGCATTTGCGCACAGGAGATGAAGAGACGGCCATTGCTCAAATGGAAAAAGTCATGGACATGAACCCCGATGACTTTAAAACATTAAATGATCTCGCCACACGGTATCAAAGTCGGGGTGAATTTGAAAAAGCATTTGATGCCTATGAGCGCCTGCATAAAAGTGATGCACAGAATTTCCTCTATCTGGAAAAATTGAGAACCCTCAGCAAACAGCTCCAAACATCAAACACGTACCAACTCGATATTCTGCAAAAAATGCACCAACGACAACCCAAGAATCTTTCGATCATCGAAACACTTGCAGAACAAACCGAAGATGTAAAATGGATTCAAAAAGGATTTCAAATCGATTCCCAAAACGGCCATCTCCAATACCTCATGGGGGAAATCTACCACAAAAAATGGAAGATTTCAAAAGCAGTGATCGATTCATCAAACGCAATAGAGTGGTATCAAAAAGTCACTCCAGAGTCGCAATGGGGGTCAAATGCCGAATACATGATCAACGTGATCAATCCCCCAAAAACAAAAGAAGAACAAATTGCCGACGACTTTTTCAATAAAGCAAAAAAGAACCGAGAAGAAATCCATCAAGAAGGGAAAAAATAATTTTATCAATGTGTGCAAGTGGTTCTAATAGAGGAACGAGGTAATACCCTTGTTCCTCTATTATTTTATGGCCCCAACATCGTGATGCCCCACCCATCACCCTCTTTGCTATACACAAACCGATCGTGCAAGCGATCATCTCGATTAACCCAAAATTCAAACTGTGTAGGAATCACGCGATAGCCGCCCCAAAAGTCGGGCAGTGGCACATCATCACCTAAATACTCCGCTTCTAATTTGGCCACACGGTCTTCAAGAAATGTCCGATTGGGCACCTCTTTACTTTGGGGGGATGCCCATGCACTCAAACGGCTCCCTTTGGGTCGGCTGTCAAAATAGGCCGTTGCATCTGCCTCAGAAACCTGTTCCACTTGCCCTTCAATGCGCACCTGCCGACCCAGTGATTTCCAGTGAAACAATAGGGCGGCGTGCGGGTTCTCGGCCAGTTCATCGGCTTTTCGACTTTCCAAATTTGTAAAAAATACAAACCCGGTTTCGGCTACTTGTTTCAATAAGACCATGCGCACAGACGGCAGGCCTTCTTTGGTTGCCGTAGCTAAGGCAACAGCATTGGCCAATGTGGGTTCGGATGCTTGTGCTTCGGTAAACCAGGTTTCGAATTGGGTGAATGGATTTGGATTCATGTCTCCACTTTTGGTATAAGGTTTTGGTGTAATGAAACACCTGTTTTTTAATTTATTGATCTTTTGCCTTCGGCAACCTACTTTTTCCAACAGCTGAAAAAGTAGGCAAAAAAGCTCCACACCCCCACGCTCGCCAGCTCACGTGCCACCGCCCTACTGCGTGAGGCTTTTAATATGCTTCAGTGTTTCTAAAAATGTTAGGCCACCCTCACCTGCCCGCGCAGTTCCCACCCTTCCGCGTATGCCATACGCCCCTTCCACACACGCCCATCACAACCACACCAACTGCACAACGGCCCACCCTACCAGCGAGTTGTATTCAAGTGTCAAGATTCTTCTTTTACATTTTTACTTTTTACTTTTGCCCTAATACCACTTCCATCTGACTTTCGGGCTTAGAAAGGGGTCGAAAACCAAATTGTTCGTAAAGACTGTGCGCGTCTTTGGTGGCCAATTGGAATCGGCGTAAACCTTGTAACTCGGGTTGATTCACTACTGTTTGAATCAACCATTTGCCCAAACCGTGGCCTCGATGTTCTTCTAAAATATAGACATCACAAAGATACGCAAAAGTGGCATAATCTGAGATTATTCTCGCCAATCCAATTTGTTCGCCCTCTTGATAAACGCCAAAACAAAGCGATGCTTGGAGTGACTTGTCCACCCGATCGCGCGGAATTCCTTTAGCCCAATAGGACTGTGTCAAATATTGATGAATCGCATCAGCATCCAATCGTGCGGGATCGGTCGAAATCTCATAATCGCCTAAATGAAAAACCGAATGTACCATTATGCTATCATCCTCTGTTGCCAAGTATAAATGTCGAGCATTTGGGTTAAACATTTAGGGCTTAAATCTTCTGTCCAGCATACGCCAAGGTCTGATGATTTTCGCCCTGATACTTCCAAGCCACCGCGTCTATAATCTCAGCCTTTCGAACAGCTCGTTCTTTAGCGGGCAACGCAACCACCACATCATCCACATCGTGCGGCCCAATGCGCCAGTGCCCCAACACAGCACCTTTAAATTCACCATCAATCAACAAAAATTGCAACACCTCTTCACCAGCAAATTGTCGTTTGAGCTCAGACGAGTGTGCTTTTACCAGCGGATCAGATTTATGAAGCATCAACACCATGGACGGCACATCCACCGCTTTCAAATTCACCGCATTCGCACACACCCAGCCAGCACCCAAACCTGCATCTTCAAACGCCACCAAATCACCCGATAGTTCCATATCCGCAACCACGCCCTTCAACGATTTAAGTGCCAAACCCGACCAGTCTTTCACTTGCTCAAGTGTTGCAAAAACATTCGCCTGAAAAAAACGCCGCAACACCTCTGATGCCGCCTCAGTCCAATCCATCGCCTCCAAATTCACATCGGGCCAATCCGCTGCAAAGATATTCCAACCGCGTTCCCAATCGGTCTCTTGCTGATCTTCAAACACCAAAAATGCTGTCTGCAAACGATGAAGTGCCGGCATAATCTCCTTGTTCAACAATCCTTCGTCGTCGACCATTTGCGACTCTTCTTTTCAGTTGTGTGGTGAATCCGTGACGCTTCAATCGTTCTGCTATAATGGTTGCTCTGGTCATATCCCATTTGTCCTATCACGCAACATTTGATAATACATTGCTCATCACTTTATTCACAATACACGCCGTCTTAGGTCAATATCATCTCTACCAAATCTTTATCAATCTTCTCGCGTGTGGTATCTCTTTTGTCCGAGTCTACAAATCCTACCTTCAAATACAATTGGTGCGCGGCACGATCACCATCTTCACACCATAACCTCAGTTCACCAAACTCATTTTCCTTCGCCCACTCAAATACCGCATCCAACAAAGCCAGTCCAATGCCCTGTCGTCGAGATTTTGAATCAACCCACATGCCACCCACACGCCCCACATCATCATGTTCGCGATCCAACATCGCAAATACAGAGCCAGAACATACCTCCCCAGAACAGGCCAAAAACATCCGCTGTTTACTCGGTGGTGTAAGCGATTGTATAAACTTTGTCCAATACGCACTGTCGTGATGAACAGCATCGGCATATTTAACACCAAAAGCCTCAGGCGCATCTGCCAGCGCACGCAGTCTCAGCATACGACAAAGATCAACCTCATTCAGTTGCAAAGCACGAATAATCAACTGTGTGGTACCCCCATTCAATCCGCTGCCTGTTTTTTCTCATCATCCGTTTCTGTCATCGAACGCGCCTCACCCAAAGACTTCACCAAATAAAGCCGCATTTCTTCCCACTTGCGCCGATTGCCCGACTGATTGATATAAGTGCCCCGCGCAAGATAAGGCGGCCACCCACTGTTGCGATAACCACGCTGAGCATACAAGTGTTGCGCACCCCGATTTGTCTCGGCCACACACAGCCCCATTTGATCGTAATCCTGAGCATAGGTCATATGCTCAGCCACATCCAACAACTGCGTTGCAATACCCATTCGCCGATACGACTGTGTGACAAAAAGCGAAGATACTTCGGGCAACTCACGAATCTGAGGCGGCACACCTGAACCATCGCCTCCAATCCAGTTGAGTAATACTTGCCCCACAGGCAAATCATCCCACCAAGCAACCAAAAACACCAACTTGCCAACTTGCTGCAAGTCAAAACGCCTGCGGTGCGTTTCCATCGTGCCAAACGGGAAAAGCTGAAAACGGTGCAGTTCCGTCTTTTCGAGCGGTCGAATATCAATCGTCATCATAGGCAAAAGTATAGTCAACACAAGACACACGTGCAAGTTTGTAGTACCTTGACCTTCAGCAGCGTCTAAAATGAGTAGGTATCCAGAATTATAAAACGAGAATTCATACAAGAAGCGAATCAAAAATGAACCCCTTCGACACGCTCACCCGTCGTGGTTAAAAGCAGGCGTCGAAGAATTCGTCCAAATCGCCCTTAAACGCTGTCGCGGCTATTTATCAGGAGAAATATTTTGAACCACCTCATCCTCATCAAACACGCAATGCCCCACATCAACACCTCAAAATCATCACGCGATTGGGAATTATCTCCCGAAGGACAACAAAGCTGTATCCCACTTGCCGAGGCATTAAGAGCCTATTCACCCCAACAAATGATCACCAGCGACGAACCCAAAGCCCGCGACACTGGCCAAATCGCTGCAAATCACCTCAACATTCCCTGCACCATCGCCCCCAACCTCCACGAACACGACCGCCAAGGTGCCCCTTTCCTTTCAGACAAAACCGAGTGGCACACCATCATCAAAACCTTCTTCGACCAACCCAATGACCTCATCTTTGGCAACGAAACCGCAACCCAAGCGTGCGAACGGTTCACCCAGGCAATCGACCACGCGCTCACAAATCACACGGGCAACCTCGCCATTGCCACCCACGGCACCGTTATTTCTCTATTTGTCGCCCATAAAAACAACACAAATGGCTTCAATCTCTGGCAACGCTTCAACCTACCCTCTTTCGTGGTCCTCAACCGCACCACGTTCGAATTGATCGATGTAATCGAAAAATTCCATTCTCACTGCTATAGAGGAGCATCATGGCGCCAAACGAAGAACAAACCACCGTTCTACAAGCACGAGCAGGAAATGGAGCAGCATTTGAAAAATTATATGAAAAAAATGTCGCACGCATTTATGCCGTAGTCGCCAACCGCACCAAAAACCAAGACGACGTGGAGGACCTGGTTCAGATCGCATTTATACGCGCGTATGAAGGATTGGACCGCTTTCGAGGAGACGCTGCTTTTTCAACGTGGCTCACACGTATTGCAATGAACGTATGTGTGTCGCATTACGAATCGCAAAATGTGCGGCAAAAATACAAAGGCTGGTTGCATTCACCCGAAGGCATGGCTCATGTAGGCCCCACTTGGGCAGAAGATCCCGAGCACATCTTCTACGCCCAAGAATGTCGCACCCAAGTCAGGCGCGGCATTCGCCGCCTGCCCAAACCCTATCAAGAAGCGATGCAACTGCGTTATTTGGAAGACAAGTCATATTCTGAGATCGAAAGGCAAATGCAAGTCCCAATGGGCACTATCAAAACGTGGCTCTACCGAGGGCGAGAATTGCTCTTAGAATACTTAGAAGATCAGGAGATAAACATGTACGAAAGCTAAAAAATAAAAAAGGCATCCGAGTTCAAAAAACTCGGATGCCTTTTAAATAACAATGGGTTCTATATCATATTTGGTACACATTCGCTTTCTCAACATCATCCGTTAAATATTGCACAAATTCCCATTCCACACCATTACCATCAAACACATACGTGCGCTTGCGATAATCGATCTCCTCGGCCAAATCCCCCGTCTCATACCCTGCATCTTCAAGCCGAGAAATAAGACCCTCCAAATCATCAACCACAAATCCGATATGATTGATACCCAAATCACGATAAGGTTTGCGATCACTTTCTGTCGTGGGTGTGATCGATTCCAACGCAATATACGTCTCATCAGTCCCCACATGTAACCACCGCTTCTGTCCCCCTTCTATCTCAACCGTATTGCCACCTCGTGGTTGAAAATCGGGAAAAGCCGTCGTCAAAAACCGCACACCCTCGTCCATATCCTTCACCGTAATATTCGCATGTTCCAATCTACAAGACATATCCTATACCTCTCTTTGACCTGTCAATGTCATCTGAAGTCCGTCCCGCCAAGGAATAAACTAAGCCACTTCTTCATCCGGATCATCCGCCGACAAATCTTCACCCCTGTGCAAGCGCAAAGCCAAATTCGCCGTTTGTCGCAACGCCCGCGCCGTAGGTGCATGAGCGGCCAGATAACGCGTCACAGCCACAAGCGTAATGCGTGCGCGTTCTTCATCCAATTCTTCAACTTGAGCAAATGCCGCCTCAAGCATCTGGAACGAATGAAACTCAGCATCTTCGCGCAACAAAGCATGCCCCAATTGCTCCTGCAACGTGGCTCGCGAATGCCCCTGTGACAAATACCGATAAGCAATGCGACCCGCTGCATCGGTCTGTGCCTGTGTATCTAACAGCCCAATAAACGAATCCAACAGCTCATCTGCATCTGTTGGCAACTGCTCCGTTGCCCGCTGATCTTGTGGCAATCGCGCTGCCGGTTTGTTAAACCACCGGTCAAAATACAAAGCCATTGCACTGTGAAAAATACCGCGCACCAGTTCAATAGACGGTGCGCGTTTGGCACATTGATGCAACGCATTTGCCGCCGTGTAGGTATGCGACACCGCAATCCAATCGCCAAACTCATTCTTCACATGAAAACGCGCAATCCGAACCGCAGCGGCATATGTTAACGTCTGCGTCAATTGTGTAATCTCAGCCCCATTGGCAATCGCTGCCTTCAAAGCCACCACAACCCGCTCAGGATCATCCCCCAACAAAACCGCCGTCAATTCATCTGCACCATCCCACGCCTTACCTTCGCCTTCTTTGGCCAAATCTTCAAGTTCGTCAAAGGCACCTTTTAGCACCTCAACCAAATCAATAGGGCTGCGCCACCTATTCAATTCCTCACTGCGTTGTGAACGCGCAATCACACCCACGAGTGTTGGCAAAATCTCACCCGCCTTCTCCCACCCAATGCGATCCAACAACTCAAATCCCTTGTTCACAAAATCGAGCACATGACCGCCATCCCGATAAAAATGATCCGTCACCGCTGCAACCACCATATCGCACACATCAGACGCATTGGCACCCATATGCACGGCTGTCAACAACGCACGCTCGGCCCCATCGGCATTGCGCACTTCAATCATATATCGGAACCATTCCTTAATCCGCGCCAATGTCAACTCTTCCGTTTCAAGCGGCGAAAACACAATCCTTGGAGACGCATTATTGGTCTCACGTGACACATGCAAAAGCCCCTGATAAAGCGCCAAAATTTTATCCGAATCTGCCAAACGTGGCACCACATTGGTCATACAAGTCAAAATCGTCATCGCGGGTCCCCACCCCTGGCGGCGACGTTCGGCCCCATAAAGCGCACCAATTTCTGCGATCTCATCCCCATCCACTCCTTGAGCACGCAACGAAATGACTGACTTTGCAATCACCAAATTGATATTCTGCTCCAAACTCTCATGCAAACGACGTTTCCAATGCCCCACAGGGTCTGGATGCGTAGCATGAACATTCACATACACCTCACCCTCATGGATCTCCACCGGATAACTTTGCAAATCATCGGCAAACGGGTCAAACGTACATCCACTGGCCAAATCAAACCGCGCATGATGCCAATGACAAATAATAATGCCATTGTGAATACTCCCCTGACTCATCGGGTATCCCATATGCGGGCATCGGTTATCAACAGCTCGAATCGTCCCCTCCGAATTGGCCAACGCAACCGAATGGCCCTCTACATTCACCGCAATAATATCCCCTTCAGCAATATCTTCTACCTTGGCACAGGGTACAAATTCACTTGTTGTCACAGCCATGACATATCTCCTTATGTGGGTGGCTATTTGTGGCTATTTTAGCGTCGTCAAAAAGATATCTATTTCAACGTCTCTCCACATCGAACAGAGGGCGGGTTTTGAACCTGGACTTTAGGACAGGTAAGATTTATTATCTGTCATGATAAAGAAACCATTTTGAAGGGCAACCCAATTATACCACACATACCTTCAGCCGGAGAATCATGTATGATACGTTCAATAATCTTGCCCCTTCTCATTAGCACAGGAAAACGGATCTATGTTTGAACTTTGGGTACCGATTACACTTATTGCAGCTGTGTTTCAAAATATAAGAACCTCTTTGCAGAAATATCTAAAGGGAAGATTAAGCACAGCGGGCGCAACTTACGTTCGCTTTTTGTATGCCATTCCCTTTGCACTTTTATATGTCTTTCTCTTGAACGACGTCGGTGAATATGAGCTTCCGGAGCTCCATCGACGTTTTTTGTTTTTTGCTATGCTGGGTGGTGTTGCTCAGATTGGTGGAACGGGGCTTTTGATTT
This sequence comes from Candidatus Latescibacterota bacterium, assembly GCA_047619225.1. Taxonomy (GTDB): domain Bacteria; phylum Latescibacterota; class UBA2968; order UBA2968; family UBA2968; genus JABIFK01. The sequence continues at coordinate 7,979 of JBLHJX010000037.1, read as the reverse complement.
ATCTCTTTTCGTTCAGGAATTTTGTTGTCGGTACAGCTTATTCTAAGACGGAGACAGTACAGACGGCAATTTTTGGCATTTTTGTTTTATCGGACCCGATTACGCTGTGGGCTTTTGTGGCAATTGCGACCAGTCTTTTGGGTGTGATGTTGCTGGCGATTGCGCACCAGAATTTAGGAGTTAAACAACTCTTTGCTTCTTTGATCAACAAGACTGCCCAGATTGGCATTGCGTCAGGCGCTTGTTTTGGTGTGGCAGCAATTTCGTATCGGGCGGCGAGTCTTTCGATTAATACCAGTGGATTTGTGATGTCTGCGGCGTGCACGCTGGCATTTGTGGTTCTGTTTCAGACTGTGACAATGACAATCTATTTGTATTTGAAAGAACCCGGGCAGTTGGCGGCAGTTTTTAAAGCTTGGAAAGTGGCTGGCATTGTTGGTTTAACGGGGATGTTGGCATCTGTGGGGTGGTTTACAGCAATGACCATTCAAAATGCCGCACACGTGAGAGCATTGGGTCAGGTCGAATTGCTTCTGGCGTTTATGACGTCCCTTATTATTTTCAGAGAAAAGGTCAATAAGGTTGAGATCGCAGGTATTGTTCTCCTCATTTTGGGCATCTGGGTGTTGTTGATGAACGTTTGATTCCAGAAAACCACAGACCCTCTTTGGAAAATGATACAAATTAAAAAAGGCTATGAGCAACCACTCACAGCCTTTTTCTTATTCTACTTCCAATATCCACCCATCAAACGTCGTGCCTACGTGCCCGATTGAGTGCAGTCATCAAACGCTCAGCATTTTTAGGTGACCGCAACAAATGTGCAGTCTCAAGCAAACTCTCTAATTCCGAAGCTGCGATCAATGCCACCGACTCTTCACCAGGCCGATTGATAAGAGCAAAATCCCGGCTATCTATTACCTCTTGGCAAATACTGGCCAGATTGGCGCGTGCTTTTGTATATGTTGTCTCCCAAGGCATCTTAAATCAACCCCCGCTGTCTCGCAATAGCCACAGCCTCTGTACGATTACCTGCCTGAAGCTTTGACAAAATCGCGCTCACATGAAACTTCACTGTCCGCTCACTAATCGTCAACTGATCTGCAATCTCCTTGTTCAACAACCCCGTCGCAAGCAAGTGCAACACTTCATCTTCTCGCGGTGTCAATGAATCAGGATCTGGATTGCTCAATCGATTCAACAACTTAGTCGCGTGATACTGCAACCCATCCGTCCCATCCACCAAATTCTTCAACCGACTACACGCCACCACATTATCTGCAACTCTCGATTGCGCTGTTGTAATTGTAAAGTCTGATCCATTGTTTCCTTCACCCAATAAAACAACCCAATTCATCCATCAAAGAATTAATCAACAAAACCCATAAAGCACAGCGCACTATTCCCATTGGTACGGCGTCTCTTAAAAGCCTTACCCTCGTAGGCCACTATCCTTTATGCATCCACAAAAGGTATTTGCGCTGTGCAGCCTCCCTGGCACTTGAAGGGCGACTTTTTGCCTACTTTTTAGTCGTTTAAAAAGTAGGTCGCCGAAGGCATGGCGAGCAACAAACCCAAACCTACAACCAATAATCATCGTCCATCTCATCACCACTCTCTTGTTCGCCAATATACCCTAATTCATGGCAATATCAAATAATGCCAAACCAAGCCCGCGTGATGCACCTGTTACCAAAGCTGTTTTCATCTCCTACCTCCTGATAGAATGTTTTCGTTTGCTTGTGATCTAAAGCTAACAAACAAAAACGTCCTCCGCATCGAACGGAGGACGTGAAAACAGCCTGTCCTTTGGGTCAGTATCCACCCTGACCTCAGTCTTTTATAATTGTGATCAAGCGCGCGGATGAAACGTCTTATGCACTTCCTTCAAATACTCCCGATCCACGTGTGTATAAATTTGCGTCGTTGAAATATCGGCATGACCCAACATCTCTTGCACCGCACGCAAATCGGCCCCTCCTTCTAACAAATGGGTCGCAAACGAATGCCGCATTGTATGTGGGCTCACCTTCTTCTCAATCCCGGCAATACCCACATACTGCCTCAAAATCTTCCAAACACCCATACGCGACAGTTTACCCCCCCGAAAGTTTAGAAACACCTCATTGCCTGTATCAGGTTTCACCAATGTCGGCCGAATATTGTTTAAATACGTCGTCACCCACTCAATCCCCTCCGACCCAATAGGCACCACACGCTCTCGGCTGCCTTTGCCAAAAACCCGTATCACTTCCATATCAAAAAACAAATCGGATCGTGACAAACTGGTCAACTCCGACACACGCACCCCAGCACCATACAAAATCTCCAACAACGCACGATCTCGAATGCCCAATGGCGTTTCCAAATCGGTCGCCAACATCAACCTTTCAATCTCATAAATATTCAACACCGATGGCAACTTGCGACCCAACTTAGGCGGCTTGAGATGCTCCGTCGGATCATTGTGCACAAACTCTTCCGCCACCAAAAACCGGTGAAACATCCGCACCGCAGTCAAATTGCGCGCCACACTCGACGCTTCCAGCCCCATTTCTGTCAACAAATTCAACAAAACCGACACATCTTTCTGCGAAATATCTTCCACTGAAAAAATACCCAAATCAGTCAACACTTCTAAATACCGCGTCAAATCACGCTCATACGCCTCCGTCGTATTATCCGCCAACCCCCGCTCAAGCCCCACATGATCCAAAAACTGCCGCAAAGCATCCATCAACAACGGCGCAATTTCTATCGACGCATCTATCATCATAAAAACACCTTACCCTATCAGTCAAAGGAATCAGCTCTTTGCCTCCGTAGTTGTCTGTAACTGTTTCTCCTGCAACGCGCCATAAATCTCACCCGCCAATTTCTGACTGATCCCCTCCACACCCGCAATATCTGCCACAGAAGCTTCTCGCACCTTTTTCAAAGATCCAAAATGCCGCAAAAGCGTTTTACGCCGTGTGGGTCCAATGCCCGGGATGTCATCCAACTCAGATGTCAACGTGCGCTTTTGCCGTAACTTCCGATGATACGTAATCGCAAACCGATGGGATTCATCCCGCAAACCCTGCAACAAACGCAACGAAGCCGACGTCTTCGGGATATTCTGCGGATCCGAAAACCCAGGCCGAAACACCTCTTCCAACCGTTTGGCCAAACCAATCACAGGCTGATTTGTAATGCCCAGAGCTTCCAGCGCCTCCATCGTACTCGACAATTGCCCTTTGCCCCCATCAATCAACAACAAATCGGGAAAAGCCTTGCCTTCTTCCATCAATCGCTTAAACCGACGCGTTACCACCTGCTGCATCATCGCAAAATCATTGGGGCCTTCAATACCCGTAATCTTAAAATGGCGATACTCCGTCTTACGCGGGCGACCATCCATAAAACACACCATCGACGCCACAGGATCTGTGCCCTGAATATTGGAAATATCCATTGCCTCAATATGACGCGGCAATTTGTCCAAATTTAAGTCGCGTTGTAACGATTGCACTGCAGCAGGCGCTTGTTGTTTGCGATTTTCGCGTTTCAATCGCCTTTCCATCAACAACAACCTGGCATTGTTCTCTGCCATCTTCATCAAGCGAAACTTATCCCCCCGTTGTGGAATACGAATCTCCACCAACCCATCAGACCGATCCCGCAACCAATCCAAAATGGTCTCACGTTCTTCAATATCACAGGGCAAACAGATTTCTTTGGGCACAAATGTCGCCGTGGCATAAAACAACTTTACAAATGCCGTCACCACCTCTTCTTCAGAGGCATCTAACACACCCCCAATAAAATAATTCTGCCGACCAATCAACCGACCATCGCGCACTTCCATCACCACACCACAGGCCTCATCATCTTCTCGCGAAATCGAAATCGTATCCCAATCGGTCAAATCATGCGACACCACTTTTTGCCGACTCGTCGCCTGCTCCAATGCCTGAATACGATCCCGATAAATCACAGCTTCTTCAAACCGCAACCCTTCCGAGGCTTGTTGCATACGCTGTTTCAACATCAACATCACTTGTGTATGACGCCCTGTCAAAAACAAAATCGCCTCATCTACAATCTTTTGGTAGTCATCTGCCAAAATCAGAGCCTCGCATGGCCCGTCACATCGTTTGATCTCATAATCCAAACACACACGCACATTTTTTGTAGGCATCACATAGTCGCAACTGCGAATGCGAAACAACCGATGCATCGTATGCAACATACGCCGCATGGCCTTTACATCGGTATAGGGGCCCAAATAACGCGAACCATCTTTCACCACATCCCGTGTCACCAAAACGCGAGGGAACAGTTCCTTGGTAATTTTAAGAAATGGATATTTCTTATCATCTTTCAAATTGATGTTATAACGCGGCTTGTGGGCCTTGATCAAGTTCGCTTCTAAAATCAGTGCTTCAAGCTCTGTATCTGTCACAATATATTCCAAATCACGAACAGATCGCACCAGCGCTCGAAACTGTCGACGCCCATCGTTCGCTTTTGCCCTAAAATATTGCTGAACCCGTGTGCGCAAAGACTTGGCTTTGCCAATGTAGACGATCTTATTACCATCGCCTTTCATAATGTACACACCAGGCTCTTTGGGCAAATGCGCCACAATCCCATTAATATGTGCCCGAATAGCTTTGCGGTCTACACGCTCCGCATTTTGATTTTGCGATAGAGCATCCAACAGCCACGATCCTTTCGTTTCTTATTGCCACTTTCTAAAGATCCACAATCTCCACATCCATCGCATCTAAATCCAAAATACCCACAGTTTCACGCCCTGTTGTCCAACCACAAGCTTCGCCGGGGTTAATGACCAACGTCTCGCCTTTACGAATATCTATTTGATGGGTATGACCATAAAAAATAACATCATACACGCCACTTTGGGCCAATGCATCCACCTCATCGGGTTCGTGTAACATCAAAATGCGCTTGCCTTCCCATTCGTGTACATAAGGTGCCCGATGAATAGGACCTAAAGACTCAAATTGGGCCCGTAAACCAAATTTTTCACCGTCATTGTTGCCAAAAACACCCACAAACGGCACCCGAACATCAACCATCCACTTGGCATTAAAGGGTGCAATATAATCCCCTCCGTGCAAAATAAGCCCCACATCGCGCTGATTGAACAATTTTACTGCTTTTTCGATGGCATGTTTGTTATCATGTGTGTCGGTAATCAAACCAATAAGATGAGAGAGAGGCATGAAACGATCTCCTATTATTTTGGCAAAAAAGATTTTGGTAAAGTTTTTCCCAAAACAACCGAAAAAACCGATAGGGGTATGGTAGCTTTGCTAACTTAACTGCCACCTCACTGTTTGTCAACCAACCCCACTACTTTCACGTTGACAAAGCATTCATAAACCGTTTAATTGCAATCGTATGCAGCAAAAACTCCCTCTATTTTTCAGGCATGGTTGAATGAATTTTAACCCCTTCAAAAAAGGCAGCGGCAATCGCAAAAGTAACACCTTAGAAAAAATCTTACAGCGATTTGCCGAAATAAGCCCAAACTCTGTCAACTGTAGTCTCGTGAGAAGTGAAGATAACCAGGAAGATCTGGAACGTGCCTTCATCTTCAAACACGAGAACGATGTGCTGGTACAAAACAAAGCCATCTACATCAGCACCCCAGATGGTATGCGTGCAGAAGACAACCATATGGCCAAAGGTGACATTATAAACCTTTGGTTTTTGTTTAGGGGCGTGCCGCATTCCATGGATTGTCGTCTCATGGGCCGTATTCGATTTCCCGACTCTCTCATGGATGAGCTTGCGCCGCGTATTCCAGCCGGCTACATGCTCCGCCCTGTAAGCAACATCCGCAAAATTGAAAACCGCCAAAATTTGCGTTATTCCCATAAAGCAACAGGCGATCGACGCGTTTATACACAAGTCTTATTTGACCTCTTTGTTACCAAAACCGATGTTATCTTTCCAGAAACAGGCAGTTTACCCCCGTATATTACCGAGATTCACCCCATCCCGTATGGCAACAAGACCGATCTTTCAAAACAATCTCCCGAAGAAATTGTCAAGTTTATGAAAAACGCCATTCGGCTTAATACGCGTGAAAACCGTGTGGTTTATGTAAGCAAACCTCATATGGATGACCGTTCAAATAAGGTCTCATTGCTCGAAATGGGCAAATCGGACATGTTGGGCCTCGAACTCAAGAGCGCACGACAGACAAACAAACCTATCCCAGAGACACGCAATTTCTATATTCGCAAACCACCCAAATTGTCTGGAGATCCAAAAAGCGCTCTGGGTCTGAAAGAAAGCGACGTTTTGGTGCTCAACTTTCACACCTCGGTAAGCAATGAAGCAGCCATTGAATATTACGACCTCATTTCTCAAGTCACACGTGTGGGCACAGAAAACTTAACGATGCGCACAAATGGCGATATCCGCAAAGAAACGGGGTTGGCTATAGACATGCTTGACTTCAGCATGGGGGGCATCAAAATGGAATGCTCCAACGCCCTTTTGGCTTATATTTTGGGTGAAGGCCATGAGTCTATGTCGTTAGAAGAAAAAGTAAAGGTGCTCGAAAGTGTCTGTTATCTCCTCAACTTTTATCCCAAACTGCGATTCAACCGCGAAACAGAGATTTATGAACCTGAAATTCCGATGAAAATTCAGATTCTTTCAAAAATCGTGCGCGTTGATTCCACACAAGGTATTTTATTTGAAAATGGCGAAATAAAGAAAGAAAATATTCAGATTCACGACGGTGAATTCCCCAAAATTACCGGATTTGGCATCAAGTTCTATTATGACCCTGCCGAATATTCGCGCGACTCATACAGCTACGACCGCTTTGATCTCATCCGCGACTTCAAAGAAAACAAACACTTCCAAGAAGTACATAGACAACTTAACGGTCTAATTGCCCATCTTGAAAGCCAAAGCCGCTAAAGCAATACCTCAGCCAAACCACCTACCGTTTACCAAAAAATTTCCCGCAATTAGCAAAAATAAGTATCTTTAACACCCTGTAGGTTTCGACCTGTTTTTGAACCATGATTGCATTTACTTAGGTTGTTATATATAAAAGATTAAAAGGAGTTATCTGTTCATGTCGGTCCTAAAACTTGGCCTGCCATCTGGCAGCCTGCAAGAATCAACGCTCAACTTATTTGCCAAAGCAGGATACCGCATTCATGCAAGCTATCGCTCTTATACCCCCACCATTGACGATCCAGAAATAGAGGGTCTTTTTTTGCGTGCCCAAGAGATGGCGCACTATGTCCAACGTGGCGTTTTAGATGTGGGCCTAACAGGCATAGACTGGATTCGTGAAAACGGTGCCGATGTGGTCGAAATTGCCGAACTCCAATACAGCAAAGCCACCTCACAACCTGCCCGGTGGATTATTGCCGTGCCCGAAGACTCCGATATTAAAACCATTCAAGATCTAAATGGCAAACGCATTGCAACAGAATTGGTCAATGCCACACGCACCTATTTAAAAGAAAAAGGCGTTGATGCCGAAGTCGAATTTTCTTGGGGTTCAACAGAAGCCAAAGTGCGCGTTCCTGGGTTGGTTGATGCCATTGCAGAAATTACCGAAACGGGTTCCTCTATAAAGGCAAACAAATTGCGCATTATCGAAACGATGTTTGAAACCACACCGCGCTTTATTGCCAACAAAGCGTCTTGGGAAGATCCTTGGAAACGCGAAAAAATGCAAAACATCGCCATGTTACTCACTGGGGCATTTCAAGCCGAAGATAAGGTTGGCCTCAAAATGAACGTGCGCCGATCAGACCTCAATGCCATTGTCGAAAAATTGCCCGCACTCAACAATCCAACCATTGCTAATCTATTAGACGAAAATTGGGTTGCCATTGAAGTCATCGTAGATGAACGCGTGGTACGCGACATCATTCCCCAACTCAAAAAATTAGGTGCCGAAGGCATCATCGAATATCCCTTAAACAAAGTCA
>JBLHJX010000036.1:0-27458 GCA_047619225.1 Candidatus Latescibacterota bacterium | reverse complement strand
ATGGGCTATGCCCCACTGCACGCAGCACCCGGCCTGCTAAACCCACTTCTGCGTCTCCAAAGCTTGGTGGTAGCTGCCCTATCTGCTGGCAGCGCAGGCATGGGGTTTCCCCTCACATGCTCAGGGCGCAATCTTGCCTATCGGCGCAAAGCCTATGATGCCGTTCACGGTTTTGATGGGGTAGGCCACATTATAGGCGGTGACGATGTATATCTCATGAACAAAATCGCTCAAACCCCCTGCCAAATAGCCTTTAACCTCTCTCCCTATGCCAGCGTGCCTTCCCAAGTACACAGAGACAACCAGCTTAACCGACAAGTGCGTTACCAGTCCAAAACCTTACACTATGGCCCCAACGTCTTGCTTCCTGCCCTTGCGGTGTATACATTCCACCTTATATTGTTTTTGTTCCCCCTATGGCTTTGTTATGCCCCAACAGGGCACCATGCCATCGGTTTTTGTTTTTTGACAAAAATAATCGCCGACACCATTTTTTTGGGTATCGCAGCCAAACGATTTAACTGCTTTCGCCAAATGATATGGTTTCCCCTACTCGAAGCCGTTCTTTTCCCCTACATTGTCGTCGTTTGCGCATTGGGCGCACTTATACCCACCAAATGGAAATAATATGCTCTCAATCAAACTCCTGCCTTCTACACTCATGCAATATCGCCAAGCCATCACACCTAAAAAAATGTGGAATGCGGCAAAAGTCGTCACATCTTACATGCTCTCCAACGTGGTCAAACGCGACATTCGCATGGGCAAACCCTTTGTGCTCATGGTCGAACCCACCAACTTTTGCAATCTAAAGTGCCCACTTTGTCCATCGGGCAACGGCGAAATGACCAGAGACCGTGGCATGATGGAATTGGAACACTTTGACAAAGTGCTCAAAGAACAAGCAGACCACCTCTTGCTGCTCATGCTTTGGAATCAGGGCGAGCCTTTTATGAACAAGCACCTCACCAACATGATTCGCATTGCAACCGCACATAACATACCCACCCTCACCAGTACCAATGTACACTACATCAAAACAGCGGAAGTCGCAGAAGACATCGTCGATTCTGGCCTATCAGAAATCATCGTCTCACTCGACGGTGTCACCTCTGAATCTTATGTTAAGTATCGAGTTGGTGGCAACTTTGATCGTGTATTAGAAGGCATTCGCCTCCTTGTTCAAGCCAAAAAGAAATTGGGCGCAACACATCCCGTCATTCATCTTCAATTTATCATAATGAAACACAACGAACACGAAATTGAAGCCGCACGGAACCTGTCACGAGAATTGGGTGTAGACCGTCTCTCACTGAAAACGGCCCAGGTTTATACGGAAGAAGAAGCAGAAACCTTCTTGCCCTCAGATGAAAATCTGAGTCGGTATGACTATGACACAGAGAAATTATCAACCAAAAGTAAAATCTCCAACACCTGCCGGCATCTTTGGTATAGCACCGTCATTAATTGGGACGGTGCTGTTTCGCCTTGTTGCTTCGACAAAGACGTACACTATGGTTTGGGCCATGCGGGCAAAGACCAATCCTTTGAAGAAGTTTGGGAAGGTGAAAAATACACCAATTTTCGAAATGCCATTCTAAAAGACCGTGCCTCAGTCCCCATTTGCAACAACTGTTCAGAGGGTATTAAAGGCCTCTTTTTCGATATTGAACAGGTGAAACAATAGACATCGTCAACACCATTCTCATTGTCACCACCCTCCTATATTCGGGTGTGGCGTTCTATTTTCTTCTAGGTCTTTACCGAACTTACATCCCACCGGAACCAAAACCGCACCCCAAGATCTCTGTTGTCATCGCAGCGCGCAATGAGGCCGGCTACATAGCCGACTGCTTGCAAGACCTCATCCATCAAACCTACCCCTCCGACCTATTTGAAGTCCTCATCGTCAATGACGAATCAACCGACCAAACAGCATTGATTGTTGAAGGTGTTTCTCAAACCCACCCCCATATCCACCTCTTATCTGTAGATCATCAATTCCCTCAAATGGCCGCAAAAAAGCGCCCAATGTCTGTGGGCATCTCCCAAGCTCTAGGGGAATGGATCGTTACCACCGACGCGGATTGTCGCGTACCTCCCACCTGGCTTGCACAATTGGCAACCTATATGCACAAAGACACCGATGCCATCATTGGTTTTTCCCAAATCAAAACCGTAAAAGAACACCTCACCCCATTTGAAAAAATACAAGCCTGCGATTTTCTCTCTCTGATGAGTGCCGCTGCAGGCTCGGCCAATTGGGGCTACCCTTTGGCATCAACCGGGCAAAACTTCGCATATCGCAAAAGCCTTTTCGACCGCGTGGGTGGATTTTCTACTGTTGCCCACCGTCCATCTGGTGACGATGTGCTCTTGTTACAACTCTTGCGAAAAGCTTCGTCTCAGCGAATCGTCTTTGCTTCCGATCCAAAAACTTTTGCCAGCACCCATCGACCAGAAACACCGCGAAGCTTCTGGCACCAACGCACACGATGGGCCTCAAACGCCGCCTTTCAAATTCGTTTGAATCCGATTTTTTTTGTGTATATTCTCATCGTCTTTGCAACCCATGCACTCATACCTATTAGCCTCCTGCTTCACCCACAAACCTATCTCATCCCACTAAGCTGTTGGTTGGCAAAGTCAATTGCCGATGGGTTGGTGATCAGAAAAGGGGCCCAAGTCTTTGGCCGCACAGACCTGTTATCGGTTTGGCCTATTTTGGAAATTGTGCAGCCTTTCTATATCATTTTGGTTGGCATCACAGGAACCATAGGTGGCTTTACCTGGAAAGACCGTCACCACGCCTAAAAGGTATCTCGAAATATGTCTGAATGCACATATACATCACCATCTGGTTTGCGTTGCACCGAAACGGCATCCCAGGATGGCCTGTGTTTTTGGCACGCACACACCGACAAAAAATCCCCCGACTTGAAAAAAGAATTAGAAACCAAAGCCAAAAACGGCGACAATCTTTCGGGCTTTAATTTGGTTGGTGCAAACTTGTCTGATGCCTATTTGATGTGGGCAGATCTTTCAACGGCCGATTTGAGCCGAGCAGATTTGTCTTTGGGCCATTTTTTCGGCATCAATTTGTCACATGCCAGTTTGTTCAAAGCCAATCTGACGGGTGCCAACCTAAAAGAAGCAAACCTCGAAAATGCCAACTTGTTGGGTGCTGATTTAACGGGTGTTAACCTCGAACGAGTCACCTGGGGAAAAGGCCAAAAAATAACCAACCATCAAGAAGCCGATGCTTTAAGCGCACAAGGTGAATCTGAACCTGCCAAAACCAAGTATCTTGAAGCAGAAGAAATCTACCGCAACATTCGAAAATGTTATGAAGCCGCCGGTACATCTGATATCGCAGGTCAATTTTTTTATAATGAAATGGTTGTCAAACGCAAGCTCATGCCCAAATTTTCATCCGAACGCATTTGGTCACGACTCATTGACCTGCTGTGTGGATATGGCGAAATACCCTACCGCATCATTGGGTCATCTGTTACATATATTTTGACCAACGCGCTCATTTTTTCCGCAATGGGCCTCTTCCATAACGGCCAGGTGTATACCTTTAATACAGCACATTCCTTTACCGAACACTTAGAATTCTTTGGAAATGCCATCTATTTCAGTATCGTCACCTTTACGACCTTAGGTTATGGCGACTTTTCACCCGTCAGTTGGGCACGCCCCTTTGCGGCCATCGAAGGGTTTGTCGGCGCGTTTATGATCGCATTGTTCATTCTCTCTTTTGTCAAAAAGATGACCCGATGAGGTATTCTATGAAATATCTGCCATTTTTTGTATTGTCATTTCTATTGGCCATGCCCACAGAGGCCCAACGCCCCAGAGCACGCACATTGGGCATACAAATTGGCACCTTGCCCACAGGCACATACAATGCCATTACCGACGTTCCTGGCGTTACGGTAGGCCATGTAACCCTAAACCAAGGCACTGGCAAACTTGTTGTAGGCCAAGGGCCCATACGCACAGGCGTGACAGCGATAGTGCCCAATAACGACGTCTATGAAAACCAACTCTTTGCCGCTGCAGAATCTTTAAATGGCAACGGCGAAATGACGGGCATGGCTTGGGTCAATGAACGGGGCCTGCTTGAAGTACCCATCGTACTCACCAACACATTAAGCATTGGTGAAGGGTATAGTGGTGTGGTATCCTACATGCTCAAACAATCACCCGATCGTGTGCCCTTGCCTGTTGTTGCCGAATGTTATGATGGGGGACTTAATGATATCGCAGGCCGCCACGTCAAACCAGAGCATGTCGTACAGGCCATCGAAACAGCCACCTCAGGTGCCGTCGCCGAAGGCTCGGTTGGGGCCGGAACTGGCATGCGCGCTTACGCATTTAAGGCCGGCATTGGCACCGCATCTCGAAAATTGACCAACGGCTACACGGTAGGTGTTCTGGTCAATGCCAACTGTGGCCGACGCCCCAACCTGATGATCAGCGGTGTGCCTATCGGGCAAGCCTTGCCAAAAGAAACGCCCCCACCCACCCGCGATGGCTCTATTATCGTTGTCATTGCCACAGACGCCCCCATATTACCCCATCAATTGCGCCGATTGTGCAAACGTGCAGCTTTTGGCATCACCCGCACGGGAACCATTTCACGCACCAGCAGTGGGGACTTCGCCATCGCATTTTCAACAGCTCATACCACGTTGCGCGATCGCGCCACACAAGATACAGTGGCCATACTGCGTGACCGTCAGCTCAATGGGCTGTTCCAGGCCACCATCGAAGCCACGGAAGAAGCCATTATTAATGCCCTATGCGTGGCAGAACCCATGATTGGCCGCGACGATCATGCCATGCCGGCACTGCCTCACGACCAAGTCATTGCCATTCTGCGTAAATACGGACAAATGAAATAGCCGTTAAAAATTCGAGGTTCAACCGTCGATAGATTATAAAGGAGGCCTATTATGGTATCATGGACCGTAACCTTCGGTCTTTCTTGTTATGTCTTGCTTACCCTGGGTATAGGTATTTATGCAGGGCGCAAAATCAAAGGTGCCAGCGATTTTATAGTTGCAGGGCGGCGCCTGGGCCTCATCTTGGCAACAGGTACAATGGCCGCCACCTGGTTTGGAGGCGGCATTGTAATTGGTGCTGCCAGTGAAGCCTATAAAAAAGGATTCTTAGGGGTCATTGCAGACCCATTTGGTGCCGCACTCTGCTTGATATTGGCTGGCCTCTTTTATGTGCGCATGATGCGCCGTATGGGCCTCACCACCATCGCCGAATTTTTCACTGTACGTTACGGCAAAAGCGCAGGCACTGTAGCTGCCCTTTGCACCATCCCCACGTATGTCGGGTGGGTCGCAGCCCTCATGGTTGCGTTTGGACGCATCATTCAAACCCTTACGGGCTTCGATGCCACCTGGGCCATCATTATTGGTGCCGTTATTGTCCTCATCTATACCACGGCAGGTGGCATGTGGGCCGTGACCCTCACCGATTTTATCCAAGTGTCGGTACTGGTCATCGGCCTGTTGGTCATAACCCCTATTTTAATACACGACATGGGCGGTTGGGCAGCCATTCGGGCACAGTTGCCAGATGACCGGTTCTATCTTTATCCACACAGCACCGATTGGACATCTTGGTTTCACTATGCCCGAGATTGGTTGGTCATTGGTTTGGGCAACTTAGCCGGCCAAGATCTGATGCAACGGACGCTTTCGAGCCGAAATGAATCCGTTGCCCAAAACAGCGCGTATCTGTCTGCTTTATTGTATTTAACCGTTGGTCTCATTCCCGTATTCTTGGGTATTGCTGCCACATTGGTCTTTCCCAATCTGGAAGACCCCGACATGGTCATGATGAAATTGGGACAAACGTACTTGCCCCCCCTTGGCATGGCAATTTTCCTGGGTGCATTGGTTTCTGCCCTGATGAGCAGTGCCGACAGCGCCTTACTTGCCCCAGCCAGTGTCATTGGCAATGATTTGGCAGTTTACTTTACAGACGACTTAACAGAAGCTAAAAAATTGTTTATTTGTCGTTTAAGTGTACCCATACTGGGTATTTTCTCACTTTATTTGGCACTCTCCAAAAACACCATCTACAGCCTAATGGTTGACTCTTGGTCGGTCCTCTTGGCCACCCTATTTGTTCCACTCACAGCGGGTATTTGGTGGTCCAGAGCAAACCATATGGGCGCCCTATCCAGTATGATTGTTGGCGGTATTTCATGGCAAGTTTTCAGATGGATAACCCCAGATCTGCCAGCAGATCTCATCGCCGTGCCCTTTGCTCTGGTCGCGTTAGGCATTGTAAGCCTTGTTACCTCAAGCAGTCATCCGCCTAAGGCCTTACAAGACCTTTCGGGCAATGCCCTTACTTATGACAATCGTCTGGGTCTGATTCGCCCAACATCTAAACAGCCATAAAAAAGAGGTTTGCAAGTCCCTTTATAATACTTATATTTAGTATTATCAATACTCTACATCATATGTCCATACGTTGATGTAGAGGACAATGAGTTTTTCATTCTTCTGACAATTACTGTTACGCTATTGCTTCCCAATACCCAACCAAACCCATGGCCGACGCACGTTCAAAATTAGCCGATGCCCTCGCCAACGCCGAAACCAAGCGCGTTTCAGGTGGCCCTCCGGCTGCACCCAAGCCGGCCACCAAATCGGCGCCTCGCCCTGCCCCTCCAGCCCGAAAGCCATCGCCGAGTAACAATACGTCTGCCCCCAAACCAAAAAAAGCACCCGAACCCAAAAAACAAAAGATCCCAAAGCCTAAGAAAACTGGGCCAGGTGCATCCGGTCTGATGTTCAAGAGCTTGTCAAATTTTGCAAACAACGTATTTGATGAGCTTAAAACAGCCACGTCTGAAATATCACCTGCCGCGTTACTCAGTACCGCTACAGACAGCATTCAATCGATCAAAAAAGCTGTGGGTTTTGACAACGACTTGCCTCCCCACCCCGCAGAACAAGCCCACAACGATGCTTCAGATTCACCCCAGGACACCCAAGGTGAGACATCGCGTAACGATGGTATCGAACGTGCACAAGCCAAGTTGCCATCAGAAATCTCTTCTGATATGCCCCAAAACACACCTGCGACCAATGCTGCACCAACAGCAATGACCTCGCCTGCCAAAGTGCAGCGGATGGCGTCTAAAAAGAAAAAGGACACAGAAGAATCATCACCCGTCACTGCAGAGGTGGAACCCAGCCAAGAAGATCTGCTCAATCAACTGACATCTGACACACCGACCTCACCGGCCAAAGTCGTACGTGCTGCATCTGCAAAGAAAAAAACGGAGGATTCTGAACCCGCCCTTCTAGAAACAGAGCAAAATCAAGAAACGTTACCCCACCTACCCACATCTGATAGTCCAGAACAAGCACAGGAGCAAGAAACAACCTTAGCTGTTGCAACCGAAGCATCGTTAGATCAAAACCAAAGAAAAGATGCAAAAGGTTCCTCTGCAGAAACAAAGAAAAACCCAGCACCCAAAGCACAATCTGCACCAATTTCAAAGACAGAACATGCAGTTCGCAGCTTTCAAGCACTGCAAATCTTACTGACCAACCCAATATGGGCGCCCATTATTACAGACCCCGAAATAAAACCCAGCTCACTGTATGCACCTCGAGAAAATTTTGACACCAACTTTTCTGATGTCATTTTTAGAGATGGCTTAAAAGCGGCCAGTCGCTTGGCCAGTTCTTATGGTTTTGAACCCGAAAAGATGCGGTTCAGCCCCAAAGTAATGGAACATGTCAAAAACGTCGCCTTAGATCCTGATGGCAAGATCAAATCATATACCCAAAACATCTCATCTGCAATTGGCGAAGAAAAAGTCAAGGAAGTAATGGGCATATTTCACAATAAAAACTTCAAACACTTGCTCTTTTCTGTCAGTACGCGGATGGGGTCTTTTGTGCCCACCATTGAAAGTGTGGCACGCATTTACCTAAGTTTACGCAAAAAGGAACCCCTGAGTTCAGGCGATCGGCTCCAAATTCAAGAAGAAATTATGATGCGCTACCGCAAAGCCCCCTACACCGATGAAATGGGCAAAAAAGCGCGCAACCTTGCTCTGAATTATTTCATGGATCACTTATCGACTCACACGCTAAAATTGTACGAAGACCGATTCAAAGACGCACCAGAGGGCCAGGATAATAGAGATGCCCACGAAAGACGGCATGCCACTATCAAAGCATTCTGTTTCGATATTATTGATGACTGGGCTAAAAAAGTCGCCCTATCATCACAAGCCATCATGTCAATCCAAGCCAAATTCTCAGACCTTGCCGACCAACATCTTGAAGAAACCTTGACAGGCTCAGACGCGTCAGAAAACCAGGAAAACTAACCCATAATGGCGCGTATCTTGGTCATAGACGATGCGAGAGACATCCGCGAAACCCTTTCTCGGGCATTCACAGCACAGGAACATACCGTCACCGTTGCCATAGACGGAGACGATGGTCTTCTCGCTATTCAAAACACCTTACCCGACCTGATTTTTCTCGACTTGAGTATGCCACGAATGAGTGGTATAGAAGTATTAGAAGCCCTCCAAAACCAACCTCGCTTCGACACCCCTATCATTATCCTCACAGCACAATCTGAGCGTGAATGCATTGTAGAATGTTTGGATAAGGGGGCCATCGATTACATCGTAAAACCCTTTAGCATGCAAGAACTGCTTGCACGAACCAATGTGCAATTGCGCCTACAAGAACTTGAACGTGAAGTTCGCGATTCAGAGGCCTATCATCGGGCGCTTTTTGAACGCTCCTCAGACCCCGAAATGGTGGTTGCTGCAAATGGAGAAATCCGCCAAATCAATGTTGCAGCCATCAACCTACTGGCAGTTGAAGATTTGGCCCTTATTGGGCAACAAATATACGGTCTCATTGATGACCAAGACCAAAGCGAGTTTAGTGTGGCATTCGCTGGGGCATTGGATGGCAGTGACATGCCCATATTTGAAGTACACCTGACCCTACCCGGGCCGCGACTCCTACCCGTTGATGTCGATTTGGCATCTGTTAGCATCAACAATGAACTCCACCTACTCATCCATCTACGTGATATCAGCCGTCGTAAATCTGCCGAAGCCCAATCATCTATGATTCTGTATCATATTGGCGATGCTGTCGTTATCACCGATCAAACGGGTCTGATCATGATGGCCAGTCGAAGTGCTGGTCATCTCACAGGATGTCCTGAAGGCGAATTGATTGGCATTGATATTACACAGTTTCACGCGGGGGAAGAGCCCTTTCCGCTGGACAGATTGCAAAACAACGACTTTGTTTTTGAGAGCCTTTTCAAAAAGAAAAATGGCACAACAATTCCAATCGAGTGGACATTGGCGGCATTTGAAGTCGTTGGTGAAACATTCTACATTGGGGTCGTTCGTGATTTAACCGAGAGACATCAGGCCGAAAGCCAGCGGATAGAAGCAGACCGTTTAAAGACGCTCTTAGAAATCGCAGGCGGTACTGCCCATGAAATCAACCAGCCCCTCACCGCTATCTTAGGGTATGCCGAAATGACTCAACATGTGGTACCAGAAAATGAGAGTCCGCACAAGTACCAACAGCAAATCATCAATGCGACCTTGCGCATTAATGATATTTTAAAAACCATGCAAACCATCCGCAGCTATCAAACCCGCCCCTATACCCACGGACACAACATTGTCGACTTTGAGCAATCCAGCAACGAAGAAGGCGGTGCAACCACACAAGAATAGGGCCACACCGCCATTGTAAAACATCCGATACGTCCGACCTACCTATCATCCCCATCGACACCACGACTCAGCAAACGATTGATCTTACTCGCCGCAACACCCGCTCCAAACCCATTGTCTATATTCACCACCGTCACACCCGAAGCACAACTGTTTAACATGCCCAAAAGGGCAGCCACGCCCTTAAAACTTGCGCCATATCCCACACTGGTTGGCACTGCGATCACCGGCCCATCAACCAACCCACCCACAACACTGGGTAACGCGCCCTCCATCCCCGCAACCACAACAATGACACTTGCCTTGGCAAAACGATCTCGGCTTGCCAGCAAACGATGAATGCCAGCAACCCCCACATCGTACAAAGTTTCTACGGAATTGCCCATGACACGCGCCGTTACAACGGCTTCTTCTGCCACGGGCAAGTCTGATGTACCTGCCGCAACCACCAAAATAGTGCCACTCATTTGAACTGCAGGAGAGTCGCCAGGCACGACAACCGTGCGGGCCAAATCATGGCACTCGGCATTTTGAAATGTCTGTGCAAGTGCTGTTCTTGTTGCATCATCGGCGCGTGTGGCCAACAGAGTTGAGCCTACAGCGACAATGCGTTTGGCGATCTCAACGACCTGTGTAACAGTTTTGCCCTCACTAAAAATGACCTCGGGAAACCCCTGTCGCAACGCGCGATGATGATCAATGCGCGCAAAACCCAAATCTTCAAAAGGCAAATGTGCCAGTGTTTGCATAGCCTCTTGCACATCGGTCTGCCCACTTTTCACAGCTTCTAATAATGCTTGAATTCTTTCTGGTGTCACCCGACTTCCTCCACGCTTTCGGCTTGTTCTTGTAAAATTGCATACAGTAAATTTTCAACCCCATCGACATCATCTTCGGTCATTAATGCCTGCCGGTATTGCGCTGCCCCAGGCAAGCCCTTTATATAGGCTGCCAAAGGACGTCGCATTTCACGTACCCCCGTTATCTGACCCTTAGCAGCCACAGACAAGCGCAAATGGCGCACCGCCATCTCAATTTTATCTTTTAACATCGGTTCAGGCACATGTTCCCCTTTTGCCACATAAGTTTCTATACGTCTAAAAATCCAAGGGTTGCCAATGGCCCATCGCCCTACCATTACCAGATCACACCCGGTGACCGCCATCATCTCTTTTGCCAGTTCGGGGGTGCGCACATCGCCATTGCCAATCACGGGAATCGACGTCGCCTGCTTGACACGACCAATAATGTCCCAATTGGCTTCCCCAGAAAATTTCGCTTCGCGTGTGCGCCCGTGCACAGCAATCGCAGCGGCACCCGCATCCTGGGCCACCCTTGCAACGTGCACAGCTTCTTCGGCATCTTCCCAGCCACTTCTGATTTTGAGTGTAACTGGGATATCAACAGCTTTGACCATAGCTGAAATAATGCGCCCCAAAAGAACTGGGTCTTTTAACAAGGCCGCACCCGCATTGCGGGTCACGATCTTTTTAACCGGACAACCACAGTTTACATCGATCATATCGGGCTTGCGTTCGGCAATCACCTGAGCCCCATCGGCCATAATATCGGGTTCAGAACCAAACACTTGCACGGAAATGGGGTGCTCTTGTTCTGTAAAATCGAGAAACTGATTGGAACGCTCGCTGCCTTCGGCCAAACCGCGGGCACTCACCATTTCGGTAACAGCCAAACTCGCACCCTGTTCGCGGCACAACGTTCGAAAAGCATGATCCGTCACACCCGCAAGAGGTGCCAAAACGGTTACACCTTGAATCTCAACGTTGCCAATTTTTAAAGCCATTTGCAAATCTCAATCAAAAAAAAACCAAAATCAATACATCACGAAAAAGCTCAAAGATCTGGCGCGAATGCGCCCTCCTCCCAGGGGCACCTCCCTGTAGGTGCCCAAATGTCGGATTGATCACCCGCCCTTCAAAGATGATAGAATCTAACAGACACCACCCAAATGGCAACCCAAATGAACCAAATTATTCAGACGCAATTACAAAAAAAGCGTTCGGTCTAAAACCGAACGCTCAGCCAATTAATTGGGATGAATCCAAAGTTTTTTCCACTGCGACATAATGCGCATTTGTTTTTGGGCCTGATAATAGTGCCCCAACATTTCCGTCACTTTCATTCTCAACGCAAGCTTACGCAAGTCTACAGCCATGACAACCTCCTTGTTAAAGGTCTGGTAACACCCCAATATAATAAGCGGGTAGATTGCCAATGTCAACCCCACCGCGCCACAACAATACCGTCTTTCTGCTTTCATCCCTTTGCAATCGTATTTATATTGACACCCTCTTTCTTTGTCAATTTACTCTAAAGGAGCGATAACCGATGTCAGAAAATTTACTCAAGAACAAGCTGGCCAAAGGCGAAGCCGCGATTGGCCCCTTCGTAAACCTCGCCTCGGGCGCAATGATCGAAATTGCAGCCTATGCAGGTTTTGATTTTGTCATTCTCGACACGGAACACGGCCCACTTGATATTCCAACCTGTGAAGACCTGTGTCGCGTCGCTTATGGCGTTGGCATTACCCCTATTGTGCGCATACGCGAAAACGATGCAGCCCAAGTTCTTCGTGCACTCGATATTGGCGCAGGAGGGGTTCAAGTGCCTCAAATATGCACCAAAGCAGATGCCGAAGCAGTGGTCAAAGCTGCCAAATATGCCCCGATGGGTATGCGAGGTGTATCACCCTATACACGAGCCGCCCGTTACTTTTCTGACGGAGCTGCCATTTTCGAACGCCTCAACGATGAGTCTATGCTCCTGGTTCATATCGAAGGCGTTGAAGGGCTCGAGAATCTTGAAGAAATTGTCACAGTTCCAGGCCTCGACGTCATTTTCTTAGGACCCTATGACCTTTCCCAATCGTTAGGCATTCCAGGCCAAGTGCACGACCCACGCGTTGTGGATCGTATGAAGGAAGCAGTCGCGCTCATTACGGGTGCGGGCCTTACTGTGGGCACCTTCGCCGACAGCCCAGAAACCGCCAAGATGTGGATCGAGGCGGGTGTGCAATATGTATCTTTGTCAGTGGACACCGGCATCTATCTTCGCGGGTGCCGCCAAATGGTTGAAGAAGTAAGAGGTTAACCATAAAAAAAGGGCAGCCCAATTGGGCTGCCCTTTTTTAATCTAAAAAACCTATTCATCATCATCTGTTGAGATGGGTAAATCGTCACTCATCAAAATACGCCTACGCGGCCTATCTAGTTGATAGTGCTGGGGCGTTCGTTCCATGCGTTCTTGAATTTGCATTGTATAACGTGCTGTCGGCACAGCCTCTAAACGCATCGGATGAATGGGTTCACCGGACTCTTCACAAAATCCATAGGTGCCATTTTCGATCTTCACCAGGGCATAATCTATATTTGCCAATTCGCGCCGCTCATGATTGCCCAATGTGGTCATCAATTCAAGAGAAGATGAACTACCCGCTGCATCCAGTGGATCTGCGGACACATCTGCTCGAATTTCATCAATATCTTCATCTTGATTGAGCACTTGCTTTAATAACTCGCGTTTGCGGTTCACCAAAATTTTTTCATATTCCGCGAGCTTTTTTTTGCCCAAGGGTTTCTGTTTTGCCATATGCCTGACGGCCCCCTATGACCTGCTACAGTGAATAGTTATCGGCCTGAACATAATCGAAAAATCATTAACAAACGAGATAACCAATGCCCTACCAACGAACTTTAAAAATATAAGCGATTAAAAAACAACACCTTGAACGAAATATTAATTCAACAAAGATTCTTGTATAAAAATGAATGTTACAATTTATGTTACCCGCCCTATGATGTCAAGCCCCTACGCCTCAAAAAACAATTAAACCATTGAAAATATTGACAACTTTGGCTTATTTTCTTAAAAGAAGACGCCAGTCCTAACCAAAAAGTTTCCCAAAAATTTGGAGGTAATACAATGTTTTTAAAAAATAATGCCGTGTTGGTCAGCTTGGTCAGCATTTTCCTTATTGGAACTTATGGGTGCGGCAACGACCCAGTGCCTCAAAAAAACAACACTTTAGACGAGAAAGTAGAAGTCAACTGGACTTGGAAACGAACCGTTAACAAGACAACGAATGTCGTCTATGGCACCGTAAAGAATAAAACGGATCAAAATATCAAACAAGTTGCGCTTGAATTCCGCACGCAAAATGCAAGCGGGGAAACCGTTCAAACCCATATATTTAATATCGACAACTTAGAACCAAACGGCCAGAAACCGTTTACCCAAGATTACCCGGCCAAATCAACCCAGGAAGACAGTGGTTTTGTCACAGTCAAAAAAGTCATCCCTGCGAATTAAGCTCTGCCAAAAATGCTTCCAAAGGAAGGGCATTCTGCACATCTCCTTTTTCCAAACCACCCTTTCGGGCCATGCCCACACCAAAGTGCATGTCCGATAGTCCAGCCGTGCTGTGTGCGTCGGTATTGATTGGGATCTTCACCCCTTTTTCTTTGGCATAATCCAAATAACGCCAATCCAGTTCCAATCGTGCTGGGTTGGCGTTCATTTCTATAGCGGTCTTGGTCTCGGCTGCTGCGTCAATGACAGCGCGAATATCCAACGGATAACCCTCTCGCGACAAAAGTAATCGCCCAGTCAAGTGCCCCAAAATATCAACATGCGGGTTTTCCACCGCTCGAATCACCCGCTCGGTAGCTTCTTTTTCGGTCATTGAAAATTTAGAGTGGATCGACGCCACCACCACATCAAACTCAGCCAAAAAACCATCGTCAAAATCCAGTCGACCCTCTCCCAAGATATCGACTTCAATACCTTTTAACACCCGAATCCCATCCAGCGTATCATTCACCTTCTCAATTTCATCCCACTGCGCCCTCACGCGGGTTTCATTAAGCCCATTGGCATATGCTGCCGCTTTGCTGTGGTCACAAATGGCAATGTAAGAATAGCCCAGCTTGAGCGCCTCTTTTGCCATCTCTTCAACCGAATTTCGGCCATCACTATACGTTGTATGCACGTGAAGTGTGCCTTTTAAATCCTGTTTGGTCACCAAATCAGGCAACCGACCAGCTTCTGCTGCCTCAATCTCGCCTTGTCCTTCACGCAATTCGGGTGCGATATAGGCCAAATCCAATGCAGCAAACAGCCCCACCTCGTCGTCACAATCAATCCGCTTATCGCCATCAAACAAACCGTACTCGTTCAACTTCCAGCCTCGCTCTTTTGCCCGCTGACGCATCATCGTATTGTGCTCTTTGCTCCCCGTAAAATGGTGCAGAATATATGGAAATGCATCATCCGCTACCATTCGCAAATCTGCGCTCATACCCGAAGTCAAAATGACACTGACCTTGGTCTCGCCTTTACCGGTTATCTCCTCAACACCCTCATAACTTGCAAATGCGTCTGCCAAAGCAATCGGGTCTTCGGTGCTCACCACAATATCCACATCTTTGCTCGTCTCCATGCGGCGGCGCACGCTGCCTGTCACTTCCAACCGAATCACGCCGGGCAAGTCCTGTACGAATGCACGTAGGTTTTCTGCCTCCGCCTGCGCCGTTCGGCTCAAAAACCGTCCTCGGTGTTTTTGTAAATACGCCACACCTTTTAGAATATTCTCAGCAGTCTTCTTCCCAAACCCACTCAACTGCTCGATATCGCCCGCTTCACAGGCTTTCGCCAAAGCATCCACATCGGAAATGCCCAAAGATTCGTAAATACCCCGCACCCGCTTTGCGCCCAAACCTGGCACATCGAGCATCTCTAATAACCCTTCGGGCAGTTCAGCCTTCAATTCTTCATACCCCGGCAACTTACCCGTCTCAATGAGTACGGCGATATTGTCTGCCAATTTCTTACCAATACCACGCACCGAATCCAATGTGCCAGCCGCAATTAGATCCGTCACAGATTCCTTCAACAGCTCAACCTGCCTCACCGCATTGCTATAAGACCGAATACGAAAAGAATTCTCACCGTTCAATTCCATCAACGTTGCCATTTCTTCAAGCGACAGAGCAATATCTTTATTATTCATTAAAACCAATCCTAAGAAACTGAGCGAAAGAAAGCACAGTGAAATTTTGTGGACATTTTGACCCTAAGAACTATTTTAGACAGCCCCATGTGTATAGACCAACCGCAAGGGGGCTTCCGCTGTACGACGCGCACAATGAGACGTATGGGGTGGCACATACAACGCCGTTCCAGGTTTGACAACATGAACCACGTCGCCAATTTGAATTTCACCTTCACCCTCTAACACATAAAGTGCTTCTTGGTCATCGTGGGTTTGAATATTGCCAGGTTCAAATGCCGAGGCGTGATACTCTGCAACCCCCAAATTAAAACCAGCCTGGGTTGGAATGCCATCTGTACCAACCAAATTCTTGCTCCATCTATCGGCAAATGTTGCGGCATCAACCGTATCCACATGAATACTCGACATGATTTTCCTCCTTTAAATGTGAAGCAATATAGACAGACTTGAGGCATTCGTCAATGAACGAGAAACTAAAAACAGCAGTTGTGGGCTTGGGCCGTATTGGCTGGCAATTTCATTTTAAGCAAAGTGTTGCCTCCGACCAATTTGATCTTTGCGCCGTCGTAGACCCTTTACCCGACCGCCTTGCAGAAGCCCATCAGGAATCGGGCTGCAAAGGGTATTCCGATTTCGACGCTCTCCTCCAAAACGAAACCCCCGATGTAATCGCCATCGCATCACCCACCCCATTTCACGAAGAGATGGCCTGTGCCGCCATCGAAAAAGGGTGCCACGTCATTATCGAAAAACCAATGACCACCTCGCTCGAATCGGCCGATCGTATGATTGCCTGCGCCAAAAATAATGACCGCCGGATTTTTGTCTATCAACCCCATCGATACACCCCCGAAACCCAAACCGCCCGTGAAATTGTAGAAAGTGGCTTGCTCGGAAACATCTACGCCATCCAACGCGCCGTCTATCGTTTTGTGCGCCGAAACGACTGGCAAAGCCTGCGCAAAAATGGCGGCGGAATGCTCAACAATTATGGCGCACATTACATCGATCAGTTGATGTATCTGTCAGACGGCTCAGCTGTCAGTGACGTACACTGCAACCTATGGTCGATAGCCTCACTGGGTGATGCCGACGACGTGGTTAAGGCTTGGATCAAAAACGAGTCAGGGCAATTGCTCGACGTTGAGATCAATCAAGCCTCAGCACTCACCCTCCAGGGTTGGCACATTTGTGGAGAATATGGCACCGCCATTCGTGAAGGCGATGTTTTTAAAGTAAAGTATTACGATCCCACAGAGGCATCCCCCCTTGAAGTGATCGAAGGCGCGGCCCCCGGTCGCAGTTATGACAACCAAGATCGGTTACCCTGGCAAGAAAAAGACTTTCCCATTACCAAAGACAAAGCACTCGATTTTTATGCCAATGTATACGACGCCATTGTCAACAACGCCTCACCTTATGTGCGTATTGAAGAATCACGTGAACTGATGCGTGTTTTAGATCTTTGCCGAGAAACATCGAAATTCTAAACAAGGAGCCAAAAAATGAAACTATCCCTCACGTCCGTTATGCTTCCCCGTTGGGACTTGGAAACCACGTTCACAAAACTTGCCGAACACGGTTATGATGGCATCGAACTGCGCTGCCGCAACAATCCCGACGATCCAAATGCAGAACTATCGAGCTGGGGACGCCATCTCACCGATGTTAGCCCAGACAATATCTCTGACAAGGCCGCTCAGATTCGTGAACTCTCACAAAAGACAGGCGTGCGTGTTGCCGCCCTTGCCCCCAATTTCACGTATGACCAAACCGACATCATTGAAAAAATCTTTGCAGGTGCCAAAGCCATTGACAGCGACAATCCCCCACTCATCAGAATTGGTGCCCAACGGCATGATCGCACAAAACCTTACATCAATCAATTTCTGGGCGCTAGAGCTGGTTTTGCAGACCTTGTCGAAATAGCACGCGACTATGGTGTCAAAGTCATCTACGAAATTCACGTGGGCACCATTGCGGTATCGGCTTCGCGCACCATCGAACTGCTCAGAGACCTTGACCCCAATCACATTGGAGCGATTTGGGATGTGCCCAACATGATTCGTGTTGGCCTCGAAGACAGCAAAATGGGTATTGAATTGCTCGGACCCTATCTTGCCCATTGCCACATTGGAAACGCCACGCCAGTAGCAACCGAACGCGACGAGAATGGTCAGATGCTGTGGAAATGGAACTTCAGCGATTTGCGTGAAGGCGTGGCCAACATCCCACAAATTATTCAAGACCTCAAAGACGTCAACTACGCGGGTTATCTCTCACTTGAAGAATTTGGCCCAGGTGATGACGATGTCAAAATTGGCCAACAAGGCGCTTACTTGCGCAAATTGATCAACGGCTAAATATACCCGCGATCACCTCGGCCAAAATTGGCGAAATATTTCATAAAACAATCGCTTCACCAAACCAAAAGAGGAACCAATATGATCCCACTTATCAGCAGCTTAAACTATGGTCCCTTGGGCGTGTGTCAACTGCCACGCACCTGGTGGAAAATATCGCTTCGCCACGCAGGTCTCATGGATGAAGAATATCCCGACTTCAGCGGCGGTTTAGACCGTATGGTCTTTGAAGTCCTTGGTCTCGACAAAGACACGACATTTGCTTATTTACACGAAAACATGCCCACCTATCTCGATTTTGAAGCCTATGTCGTTGCACAAAAAGGCGATACTTTCTTCAAATTTGAACAACAAGATGCCATCATCAGATGGAATGCCTCATTGCGTGCGCGCAGACACACACGCCCAGAAAAAATCGAAGAAACCTATACAGATATCGGCCTACCCAAAGATGCTGGCATCGACTCTGCGGCCGTACTCAACAGCTTGCAAGATTGGCAGCTCTTTTATAAACGCGATTTCGATTCCGACTCTGCGGCCAAACTCGGAGGGCATATCGTCCCGCTCGTCGCAACCCTCGACTACGGGCCATTGGGTGTGCGCCAACTGCCCAGAACGTGGTATAAAATCTTGCTCAAAGCCAAAGGCCTGCTCCACCCCGACTATCCCGATATGACCGGTGGCGGGCTCGATCCTCGCGTTCTCAAAGTACTCGACTTAGACATTGATACAACCCTATCCTTTATCCGTAAAAGTCTCCCCTCTTACCTCGACTTTGAAGGTTGGGTGCTCGAACAATGTGGGGGCACATTGCCGGCCAAAGCGGTGGATGAATGGAATGATTATCTTTGCAATCGCATTCACCCAGAAGGCAAACAAGCCGACATAACCGCCACAGTGGGCAGAAAAAACGACGGCAGCCTCACATCGGCAATCATTCTCAACAACATTGAAGATTGGCACTTGGCACACCAAGATCTCATCAACAACCGTTAAGCATCTAAACATCTATATCTTCGGCTGTCTCATAAAGACAGGGAGAGAGGAACCATGCCCATCCACCTTGCCGAACGCCCCAATGGCGTGAACCTATATCAGGTCACAACCGACAAACTCGAAAAATCGAACATCTATTGTGAACTGCCCTATTGCTCGGCAGACTCGCAGAGATTTGTGTATCAACAACAGAACCCAGAAGCCGAAATCAACCGCACAGAATATGTCACCTGTGAATTTGGCACCTGGAAAACAGAAACGATTGGTCGCGGTTTGGGTGGCCCAGCAGTGACGCACAAAGGCATCTTTTTTTATCGCCGTACCGTCCCTGGCAAATGCCAAGAACTCGTTCGATATGACCTCAATACAGGCGCCGAAAAAGTCATTTACGAATTGCCCGAAGATTTTCAACCGCGCGGTTTAGGTACGATGTCGCCAAATGAGCGGTATTATGCCTATGGCGTCACCATCAGCTACGATCCCAAAATGTTTGGCATTGAACTCATCGACCTTGAAAAAGGGACGCGTGAGATCATCAATACCGACCCAGACATTTGCAACCCACACACCCAATTTGAACCCACCGACGGCCAATACATTATGGTGCAACACAATCGCGGATGCGAATTCAAACCCGATGGCACCCGGCTCAAACTCGTCGGTGAAGAAGGTGCTACCGAATACTTGGTGGGTATTCCAGACGGCAAAGTGACACGTCTCCAAGTGGGACCACCTCACACGCCGGGCATTACGGGTCACGAAGCTTGGATTGCTGGCACAGGTGACATTCTCATGTCTGTACGCGCAATTGACGATTACGCGCCCGAAAAAGGCAATCTCATCAAAGTGGGTCCGGGCAAAGCACCAGAACACGTGGGCGCGCCTGGGTATCGGTTCAATCACGTGGGTACGTCGCCGTGTGGGAAATATTATTTCTGTGACGACTGGCGCGGTGCCAGCAAACTGATTGTGGGCAACATCCAAACGGGTAAAACCGTTGAAATTTGCGAAGCCCACACGTCAATGGCCCAATCCCAAAACACACACGGTCACCCCTACCTGTCGCCCGATTTAAAATGGCTTGTATTCAACTCAGACAGAACAGTGCGCCCACAAATTCATGTGGCTTCTGTCCCCGAAGCATTAATTGAGAGCTTGAACTAAAGCCCAAACAAATAGGAATGAACGCAGATAAAGCCTTCGGAACCCTCCGAAGGCTTTATCGCATCCAACCCATGACACACAAACACTTCGAACACCAAATCACAATCCAAGATCTCAAAACATCTGCGGTCGATCTCTTGAGTGACGCCACAGCTTTATCTAAGGGTGTGATCAAACAAACCATGCAAAAGGGTGCCGTTTGGGTCACACGAATCAACCACACCCAACGTTTGAGACGCGCAAAAAAACAACTCCAAATCGGCGACCAAGTCTATCTCTACTACGATGAAAAGATCCTCAACCAAACCACAGAACCCGCCCAACTCATAGCCGACGAACAAGCCTACAGCATTTGGTTTAAACCCTACGGAATGCGTTCTCAAGGCTCCAAATGGGGTGACCACACAACAGTCCAACGGTGGGCAGACACCCACTTGCACCCCCAACGCCCAACCTTCACCGTTCACCGCTTAGACCGCGCAGCCACCGGACTCATCCTCCTTGCCCACAAAAAGCAAACCGCAACCGCTCTGGCAAAGCTCTTCGAAACGCGCACCATTGCAAAAAAATATCGCGTTGTCGTCCACGGCCAATTTCTTAACACCCCCCAAACCTACACACAATCCATTGACGACCGTCCCGCCCACAGCCAAGCCACCCGGCTCAATTATAATCCTATGCAAAATCGATCCCTTGTTGACGTCACCATTCAAACCGGACGCAAGCACCAAATTCGCCGTCACCTTGCCGACGCAGGCTACCCCGTTGTAGGTGATCGCCTTTACGGTTCAACCGACCACACAAAAAACCTCCAACTCACCGCCTATTCACTCGCCTTTCAATGCCCTGCTACACTCGAAGCCAAAACCTATCAATTGCCAGAAGATGCCCTACCAACACTTTGAGCACCCCAATTTCCCCCTTTTAAAAAAGCAAAGCGTCGATATGCTCAGCAACCGCAGCTTTGGGCAATGCACCCACCAAGCGATCTACCTCCCGGCCATTTTTAAAAAAGACCACCGTCGGCAAACTCCGCACACCCAATTCCGTTGCCGTGCGGTGTGACTCATCAAAGTCGGCCTTCATCACTTTCACTTGGGTGCCATATTCCTCGGCCAATTCTTCCAACACCGGCACCAGCAACCGGCAAGGCCCGCACCACGATGCCCCAAATTCCACTAACAACGGTTTTGCCGTATCCAATGCCCCCTGAAAAGTGGCATCATCAAGAGTCTTTAATTTTCCCATCTTAAGCCCACGAGCGTAGCGAGTAATTATCCACCCCCATTCGGCTCACCACAAAAGGGTCAATACGCCCGTATAACTATGAACAAAATTACGACCTCCAACGGGCGCAATCTCTGCTTGCCCAAAAAAACCAGCCATAGGAAACGCACCCAGATGCTTGCGCATAACCAGTACATCGTGATCGGGCTGGCCATACAACCCAAACCCGCGCCCCATGCAATTAAAATACAACCCACAAGCACCGGCAATACGGCCCTTCTCCTGCTTCAATTGCTTCATCACCTGAACCATATCCTCATGGGCTGCATCGGGTGTACGTCGGTTAAACTGAACGGTTTGCCCCACAGACACAGATTCATTAATGCCCAAAGCCCCCGAACGCTCTTCAATACCTAACAAACTTCGAATGAGATAATCACCGCGTTTTCGCTCCAACGCATACTCGTCCATTGCCAAACCAATAAAAATATTCCTCCGCAAATGCGCTTTTTCCTCAGTTGTCAATGTATCCATAGCCTCCTTGAGCGCATCAACCGCAGGGGCAAACGCCAACTGTTGAATCACCTGCCCGTCACATTGTGTAATCGTATACGCTTGCCCAAACGGCTGACACCCCTGGGTAACCCCTGTGGCAAAGTTCATACCGCGTAGCAACACCCCAACCACCAAGTCTTCACCCATCTCCTCACCACACCACTGCAAGGATTGCACCTCCGTGCGCTCCCACGGATTGGGCGAAGCCATCCCACCAACAATGGGCAGATCCCCCACAGCATCTGTAATGTGTTGCATCACCTCTGTCGGGTCACCAAACAGACTTGGCAGCAAGACCAACAATGCATCATCAGTTGGGTAGGGAACCAACTGTTCTCCAATCCCAATACCGGCGTCATCGCCACGCTCATGAACCAAAACCACTTCCAAATCATCGCCCGCCATTACCAACACGGCAACACCGGGTTCTCGATCGTTTTCCCGAGCGTCCGTCAGCACGCCCATGCCAGAACAACCCACAACGTTTTCTGTACCCGTTACCTCCATCACCTCGTCGACCAAAGCCATTGCAACATCGAGGTGGTGATAGGTGACAAAAACAAACACCAAGTCAGCCTCTGTTAACTTGGCCTGATCCATAGCACCTTGCGTGGCCAAACGCGCCGCCGTTAGACCATCGGGTTCATTTGAATGCCCTGCTCCAGAGTGAATCATTGGCCCCTCATCCAATCCAAGGTTTCCATCAATGCGGCAAGTTGCAAATGCACCTGCATTGCCGCCGGTGTTCTCACATTGTTATTTTGGATCTCTGTTACAATGTGTACCATCCGCTCAGAAATAGGTTTCCAAACAGCATCTAAAAATGCCTTTTGGGTCTCATTATTCTGATAGGGTATCGACGGCGTATCTCGGGGTTCACCGCCAACGCTTCGCCAACACGCGTGTAATGCATTTCCCAAAGCCTGATGCCTCGTTTGCACGTCTTCGGGAAGGTCATACAGACATGTAGGCAGATGCACATCACAATTGCGGTCAGAATTGATAAACTCCGTCTGATGCAAATCAAGCCACACATCATAACGATATGTTTTGTCCAAATCAAAAAACGACTTAAAAAATGTAGACCGATAGTCTCGATTAGGTTCAACAAAGGTATGGTCGTCTATCTGCTCATACGCAATGCCCAACAAAGCAGGCTCAGTGACTTCGCGTCTATCCCAACAAGCCACGCGTGGAAAACGTTCACCCGCCGTTTCTCCAGATTCACCAAACATCCACAAGAAAAAACGCTCATTTGGAATCTTTGAACCATCCCAAAAGGTAACCGGTGCACGCGTACTCCCCATTGGATTGGCATCTGGCACCAAGGTAATGACAAATTTTGACAATACTTCCTCACGCCACGCGTCCCACGCGCCCCCATACGCCCCCAAACCTGCCAGCGCCTGAATTAGCTCAGTACACGCCGCAACACCAGCCGGTTCGTGTGCGTGAGGGCGCGACACAAACAACTTGTGTTTGCCATCCAAATCACCCTCAGCGCCAAAAGTAACTGCCCAAACTGGGCGCCCGGCCCACTGCTTAAATGCATCTACCTTTGCCCCCACCAATTGTGCAACAAGCGCATCTACATCATCAGGGAAAACAACAAAAGGATGGCCATCTTTCAATTTTTTGTAAAATGGGTGTTTCATAACGCCTCCAATAACCAAATATAGATGCAAAACCTCAGCCTGCCAAATATTTTCCCAACACCTAAAAACAGAAACATACAAGACTAGGCACCGAACAAAATACAACCTATACTATATATAATACAAACACTTATAATGTATACATGAGTTAGTTGATCAATAAAGTTATGAATTATTTCATGCAAGGCTTGCGGACAATATACAAAAAGCTTATATTAAAAACCTAATATAAGTAATATTGATTATTACACGCCGTGCCAGTGGCACAAACAACAGACACATTTTTCACACGAGGGACGCCAATGAACCTCAGAAACAACCTCCACACCGACACCATCAAACACGTAGATTTATCCTTTTTTGTCGAAGTGCCAAAAAGCATGAAAGTGCGCCAAGCCATTGCAAAGATGCAAGCCAGCCAACGCAAATGTGCCTTAGTAATGGACAATGGCACCCTTTTGGGCATTTTTACAAACCATGATATTGCACGCAAAGTACTCGACCAAGAAGGCATGAATGAAAAATCCGTTGAAAGCGTGATGACAACAGACCCCCTCACCTTGAATGCCGATATGAAAATCATTGACGCGATCAAGCTCATGGGTGAAAAACCCTATCGCTACATGCCTGTCATCAGCAGCGAAGGCCAAGTGCTGGGCACGTTGACCCAGTATGCCATCATCAAATACATCAGTGACCATTTCCCCGAAGAAATTTACAACTTGCCACCCGTGCCAGACCATTATGCGTCGGCCCGCGACGGCGCGTAATATGCAGTGCCTATGATGCCTCTTCGACATCATAATCCTTTATTTTGTGTCATTTTTCCGTAGGAGGATCACCCATGGCCGATACACCTGCAGAACTAACGGCCGAATCTGCACTTCATGAATCGATCGAAGTCGAATCCATTGCCATCCGATTTGCCGGTGACTCTGGTGATGGCAGCCAACTTATTGGTGGTGAATTTGCCAATACATCAGCCATTGTGGGCAACGACATTAGCACCATGCCCGACTTTCCCGCTGAGATTCGAGCACCTGTGGGTACATTGCCAGGTGTAAGCGGTTTTCAGGTTCGCATTTCAAGCGAAGAAATCTTCACGCCAGGTGATGAACCCCAAGTGTTGGTTGCAATGAACCCTGCAGCGCTCAAAACCAATGTCAATGACTTGCCCGATGGCGGCATTATCATTGCCAATACCAACAACTTTACGCGCAACAACTTGCGCAAAGCTGGGTATGAAGAAGATCCACTTGAAGATGGGTCTTTGGACAAATATCGCGTGGTCAAAGTCCCCCTCAATACCTTGCACAAAGCAGCCGTTTCGCATGTCGAAGGCCTCACCAATCGCCAAATTGACATGATGAAAAACTTTTTTGCCCTGGGGCTTTCTTATTGGATTTTTGACCGTCCATTAGAACCCACCATTCGGATGCTGGAAAAGAAATTTGCCAGCAAACCTAAAATTGTAGAAGGCAACGTCAGCACACTAAAAGCGGGTTACTTTTTTGGTGAAACCGTTGAAGAATTTCAGGTACGCTATCACATCAAAAAAGCAGTCGTTGCCCCAGGAACATATCGATCCATCACAGGCAATCAAGCAGCGGCATTGGGTCTGGTAACCGCAGCCAACAAAGCAGGCAAAACCCTCTTTTTTGGCAGCTACCCCATCACCCCAGCAAGCGCACTCTTAGAAACTTTGGCGGCACTTAAAAATTTCAACGTACGCACCTTTCAAGCCGAAGACGAAATTTCGGCAATGGGTTCGACAATCGGTGCTGCTTTTGGCGGTGCCTTTGCAGCCACGGCTACCAGCGGCCCTGGCATTGCACTCAAAAGCGAAGCGATGAACCTTGCGCTTATGATGGAATTACCCATCGTCATCTGCAACGTTCAGCGCGGCGGCCCCAGCACAGGTATGCCGACCAAAGCCGAGCAATCAGATCTCTTGCAGTGCATGTTTGGGCGCAACGGCGACAGTCCAATGCCCATTGTTGCCCCAGCAACACCCTCCGATTGTTTTGATATGGCCATCGAGGCATTTCGCATTGCCGTAGAAACCATGTGCCCTGTCATTTTTCTTTCAGACGGTTATTTGGCCAACAGCTCGGAACCTTGGCGCATCCCCAACCCAGATGATATTCCAGCCATCGTCATCAATCACCCAACAGATCCCGAAACCTATATGCCCTATAAGCGTGACCCCAAAACATTGTCGCGTCCTTGGGCACTACCAGGCACACCAGGCTTAGAACATCGATTGGGTGGTTTGGGCAAAGAAGATGGCACGGGCAATGTGTCTTATGACCCCGACGACAACCAACATATGGCAAACATTCGCGCCGAGCGACTTGCACGCATAGCAGACCGAATCCCCCTTCAAACCGTCATGGGGCCCACATCGGGCGACGTGCTTGTTGTTGGATGGGGGGGCACTTATGGTGCCATTCACACAGCCGTGCGACGAGCACAACAAAAAGGCCAAAAGGTTGCATCGACACATTTGCGGTATCTCAACCCTTTTCCCAAAAACTTGGGTGACATATTGCAACGCTACAAACAGGTGCTGGTGCCCGAACTCAACATGGGTCAGTTGTCGCTCTTACTCAATGCAAAATATCCCAAACGAGTCATTTCATATCCCAAAGTACAGGGATTGCCGTTCAAAATTTCAGAAATCTCAGCCAAAATAGACGACATTTTGGGCGCGTAAATGCGCTTATGTCACACGCGAAATCGGAGAAGACCATGGCAGATCTTATAGAAATACCAAAACTTGACCGAAAAGATTTCGTCTCAGATCAGGAGGTGCGCTGGTGCCCAGGCTGTGGTGACTATGCTATCTTGGCACAGATGCAACGTCTCTTACCCGATCTGGGCATTCCGCGAGAAAAACTCGTCTTTGTATCGGGCATTGGTTGCTCAAGCCGTTTTCCTTATTATATGAACACGTATGGGTTGCACACCATCCACGGACGAGCACCCACCCTTGCAACGGGTTTAAAAGTTGCAAACCCAGACTTGCACGTGTGGGTCATCACCGGAGATGGTGATGCCTTATCTATTGGCGGTAATCACCTTTTGCATGTATTACGCCGCAATGTCAACGTGAATATCCTCCTGTTTAACAACCGAATTTATGGCCTCACCAAAGGCCAATATTCACCCACATCTCCCCCAGGCAAAGTGACCAAGTCATCGCCCATGGGATCTGTAGAACAAGACCTCAATGCCATTTCCGTTGCGCTGGCTTCCGAAGCTACTTTTGTGGCACGCACCGTAGATCGCCACACCAAACATATGTCCGAAATCTTGCAGCGCGCCGCCGAGCATCAAGGCACGTCCTTTGTCGAAATCTATCAAAACTGCAACATCTTCAACGATGGCACGTGGTCATTTGCCACAGAAGCCGACGTAAAAGACGACAACACCTTAATTCTCGAACACGGCCAACCGATGATCTTTGGCAAAGAGAAAGACAAAGGTATTCGACTCAACGGACTGGCGGCAGAGGTCGTCACCTTAGGCGATGGCGTTTCTGAAGACGACTTGCTAAAACACGACGAAACTTTAGACAACCCCGCCCATGCCTATTTGCTCAGTCGTATGATGTACCCCGAATTTCCTGTCCCAATGGGTGTATTTCGCAATGTGCAACGCCCAGTTTATGAGGAACAAGTGGTTGC
>JBLHJX010000035.1:0-28511 GCA_047619225.1 Candidatus Latescibacterota bacterium | reverse complement strand
CATACGGTGGGAAAAACGCATCCAATTCACCCATGGGCGCGCCAAACAAACCCGTCATCATATACAAACTAAAAGACAATACCCCTGCACTTGCCAAAAGGCGCAGCGGCCCCACCGTTTCAAGCGGCGAGTCGTGCGGCAATCGGATCTTGCCCAACAAATAAACCCCACAAAGTGCAAACAACACAATCCAAACAGAAATAAACACCTCACGGGAGATGAGCCCCCACTGCCACACCAAATCAACATTGCTCATAAATTTCAAAGCGGCGGCCAACTCCAAAAAGCCCATAACCACCTTTACAGAATTCAACCACCCGCCACTTTGGGGCAAAGCAGCCAATGCCTGTGGAAACAAAGACAAGAAAAAGAACGGCAAAGCAAATGCCGCAGAAAATGTCAGCATACCCAGCACAGGCCACATCCACGTCCCTTGTGATGTGAGCACCAACAAAGTACCCACAAACGGTGCCGTGCATGTAAAAGACGTCAGCGAAAATGTAAAACCCATCAACAAAATCGCCCCGTAACTCCCCCCCTGTACCTGATTCAATCGATTGAGCAAACCATAGGGCAGCTGAATCTCAAACAAACCAAATAATGCCAAAGCAAATGCCACAAAAATGCCTGTAATCAACAAATTAATCCATGGGTTGGCCGCAAATTGTGCGGCTCCCGATGCGCCCAAAGTCACAGCCAAAATCAAACCCAAACCCGTAAAAGTAAAAATAATGCCACCACAGTAAGCCAACGACTTGGCTATGGATTCGCCACGGCTTTGTGATTCTTGTTTGGTAAAAAACGACACCGTAATTGGAATCATGGGAAATACGCAGGGTGTGAGCAGCGCCAACAATCCCATTGAAAAAGACAAAGACAAAAAGGCTCCCAACCCCTGTGATAATGCACGGTCAACATCGGCTATACTACCCGTCCCATCCAGTTCATCATCGCCCCCCATATCTGCAACAGGCATCATCGCAAACACATACTCAGCACGAGGTTCACCTGCTTCTATTTTCATGGGCACTTCAAATACATATGTCTCAGGAGGCAAACATGACGTGGCATTGCACAGCATGTAGGTCACCTCACCCGCCAATGTTGCACCGCCAACCATCGCACCATCCAAAACTCTTGCCCGCAACCCAAACCGCACCGACTTATTATAATACTCCACCACCATATCAAAGTTAGGGTCATGCTCTTTAATGGGCGGAGGCTGAATCACAGGACCAACCCGCTTAAACCCATTACCAGAGAGATTAAACTCACTTGGATAAGGCCCGCCCTCAGGCGTGGTTGCCGAATAAATGTGCCAATCATCACTCAGGGTCACATCAATCCACACCGTAACCGTTTCGCCAATACGCACAACCTCAGGTGCAACCGAAACAGAAAAATTCGCAGGTTCTTGAGCATGAACCGTACTTGCCAACATCAAAATAACCAGCATGACAAAACGCATAACAACCTCCAAAAGAACATAGAAATCATTTACCTATGTGCCAAAACAAACGCAAAACACGTACCACCCACCGCAACAAACACCCAAATTCTATAATAAACAACTATTTAAAAAACAACCATCCCTTTATAGGGTCTGTCTTACAACGCAATATATACTGCAAAGATGAGACGCCATCACGTTTCTGCACCTTAATTGACGCACATCTGAGTTGCCTTGATGCGTTTCAAGCACCCCGCTTAATCACCAACAACGTCACATCATCGGTCTGAGATGCTTCACCTTTAAACCGTTTCAGGTCGTTAAACACGGCATCGATCAACGCTTTTGTGCCATCTCCAACATGTTCCCGAATCAACTTCTCGAGTCGTTCTTCTTCATAAAACTCACCTGCAACACTTTGCATATCGGTCACACCATCGCTATACAAAACAAGCGCATCACCCAGTTCCAAAACCAGTTCCGTTTCTTCAGGCTCTGTATTCACACCAGGAGGCAACAGCATACCCAAAGGCACAGAAACCAATTCCAACATTTTCAGTTCACCGGTAGCCGCCGAATAATGATACGGAAATGGGTGTGCCGCATTGCCCAAATTTACAACACCCGTACGCACGTCTAACATACCCAAACAACATGTGATAAAACTGGCCGCGTCCAAATGTGACAGCAACACTTGGTGCAAATTGCGCAACACTTCGGTGGGTGATTTTACCTCGTGAAATTCATATCGAAAAATACCGCTCAACTGCATGGCACGCACGGCGGCAGTCATGGCCTTGCCCGACACATCGGCAGCCCCAAACCCCAACATATGTTGCACATCATCTAACCAATAATACGTAAAATAATCACCACCCACATGATTGGCAGGCAAACAACGGCCTGCAATTTCAAATCCCCCATGTTGAATAGGCAACCCCGGCAACAACCCCATTTGCATCTCGTGAGCCTCTTGTAACTCCGATTCTAACTCATCAATCAATTGGGTCTGTGCGGCGCGCCACCGTTTGTGGCGTTGCCAAGCAGAACCCGATGTGACCAACAACAACGCGATCGCAAAAATACTCAACCCCATAAACCAAGGCCGTTGCCACACGGGAGCCAATACCTGAAACGTATGTAAAACAGGAGTGGCATCGACATTAAATGCCGAATCCATAGCACGCACCTCAAACGAGTAATGACCTGGATCTAGTGCATCAAATGACGCACGCGTGGTACGCCCAAAGGGAGACCACCTGCCCCCATTCAACCGCCACGAGAATTGCAAGTTTCTTTCGGGTGACAATTTCCAAGCATCTTGTGCCGAAAAATCGAACGCGACACTTTGATGGGGTGCAATCTGCTTTTGTGGCGCCACCAAATATGTCTCGGGTGGATCTTGGTCGGGAACATAACACGCCAAACCATCTTCCGTTGCAAACCACAGATGCCCCAATACATCTTGACACACATCCCATACGTGGCTGCTGGGCAACCCCTCTCGCACCGTATAGCGCGTCCATACACTTCCATCAGTGCGAATGGCGCCATCAATGGTTGAAGCCAACCAAACCGTACCATCATCTGCCGAATAAATGCGTCGTACGCCATTAAATTGCGCTTCCATATTGCCAGGCATCCGCTTCCAGGTCTGTTTCTGCACATCAAAAACAGCCACCCCATCAAAGCGCGTACTCACCCATATTTGCCCTGCGCCATCGGCCATAATGCTGGTAATAGACCCCTCGGGCAAACCATCGACAACCGTAAAAATGCGCCGCTGCCCATTAAAATCCTGCATCATACCATCCACCCCACCCATCCACACAGCCCCATCTTTGCCTTCATAAATAACCCGCACCATACGCACATCGTCTATCGTTTCTTGCCGTTGTCCATCAAACCGAAAAATACCAGACCCAGTCACCATCCAAATGCCACCCTTTTGCGCAGCCGCAATCGCACGCACCCCGCCCCGCCCACCCGCCAAACCCGTTTCTAAAAACGCCCAAGATTGGCCATTGAAACGCAATACATGGCTTGATGTTGCCCCCCATAAAACACCTTTTCCATCTATGGCAAAATCAATAAAACGGCCCCGTACTTTGCCACGTAAGTCTTCAACCTGTTCCCAGCGATTGTCCTGTAACTGGTACAACCCTTGACTCGTACCAGCCCAAAGCGTGCCGGATGCATCTCGAACCAGCTCTATTCCACCTCGATCTCTTTTACCAGGCCAATTCAAATGATGAACCCATCCGGCAGAACCGAACCGTCCCACACCACCGCGCGTACCAACCCACACGGCACCATCGGAAGCCAACCAAATATCTTCAACAAAATTATTGGGCAACCCTTCGCGCTCAGAATACACCACCCAATTGCCATCGGCACGTAAAAAAGCCGCGCCAGCAGGTGTACCTACCCAGACAGATCCATCGTTCAAGGGCTTCACAACCTGTACCCGATCAGACGGCAACCCATCTTCAACAGTGAAGCGCGTCCAAACCTCTTGACCATATCGCCAAAGGCCATCCCCATCCGTACCAAACCAAATGGTACCATCAGGTTCTTGAACCATACTCAGCACGGGTTCTCGAATCACTTCTTCAAATTCGGGCATCGGTTGCCACTGGGCTGTGGTCACATCAACCAGACCAATGCCTTGCCCTATCTGATCCCTGCGCACGTTCCCACCACCGGGGGGACCCAAACGAAACATAGATCGCTGCCCTTGTTCATATGCGACCCACAGCTGACCATCGTCCGTGTACAAAACACTTTGCGCACCCCGTAGCAACTCACCATCCTCACCGCGCACCAATCGCAATTTGCCATCAGAGAGCAACAACAACCGTCCATCAGCGGTAATCAAACAGCCTTGATTGAGGCTGGAAACAAAAAATTTGCGAATCCCAAACCGACCAAATAACGCTTCTGGTGTGTCTAATCCTTTCCATTTGCCATTTGCATAGCGTGCAATGGCCTGTTTGGCATCCCCCACAAACCCACCACTCATAGCCGCCCAAATCACCCCATTCGGTTCCGCCACCAAATCCCACACCATATTGCCGGGCAAACCATCTTGTGTCGAAAAGGTCTGCCAGTTGCGCCCATCATATCGTGAAATGCCATCAAACGTAGAAAACCACATCGCACCATCGGGTGTTTGGGTGACAGCCGTAACCACATTGTGGGCCAATCCATCTTCTTGGCGAAATGTGGTCCAGGCCCGTGCGATATTATCTTCGGCCCATACCTTTTCAGGCCAGCAAAACCCACACAAGAGCCAAATGCCACATAATCCCCGAGACAAAACAATCAGAATCCACATAGAAAATCCCTTCCATTCACCAAAATGCCTCTTGTTTTCCTTTAAAAAACAACGTACCTTTCAATCATCAGAATCGCGTCTTTCACACCTTGGAAAGTCGCGGTTTTGCCGTTCTTACCGATAACATGAATATAACAGAGGTTTTTCTTACCTTAAAAAGTAAACAATTTACCCATCTGTCGCACCATATTCCATCAAAGACAGCGCCAGGAAAGTCTAGGAAAGGGTTTGGCTCAATGCCCAAAGAAGATGATGATGATGACATAATGCCTGCACGGCAAAAGGTTGCCGTATTGATGATTGCCTTGGGGCAAGAAACCACAGCAGAAGTCATGAAATATCTCTCAGATATGGAAGTGGAGCAAATTGCACAATCCATTTCGGAACTGGATATTGTGACCACAGAACAAGAAGATACAGTGCTTGAAGAGTTTGAACAGCTCTTGCTTGCCGGTAAATACGTTTCCCAAGGCGGTATCGACTTTGCCCGTGGCGCCCTTGAAAAAGCATTGGGTCCCAGAAAAGCCCAAGCAGTGCTCGACCGCGTAACCAGCACGACCTCCAGCGGGTTTTACATGCTACGCAATGTAGACCCCAACCAAATTGTTCCCTTTATCTCCAAGGAACATCCACAAACCATCGCGCTCATTCTTTCACAGCTTGACCCCACACAATCGGCCGGCGTGATCAATGGTCTGTCTGAAGAAATGCAATCAGACGTGGCCTATCGCATTGCCCGCATGGACAACATCTCGCCACAAATCTTGCGCGAATTGGAAGAAAGCTTGGCCCATGATCTACAGGCCATTCTTTCGGGTCAAATCACCGAAATTGGTGGGCCAAAAGCCGTGGCCGAAATTCTCAACCGCACAGGACGTTCTACAGAAAAAGCTGTATTGGAACGCCTCGACGCGCAAGACCCCGAATTGGCAGAAGAAGTGCGCAACCAAATGTTTGTCTTTGACGACATCGCCAACCTCACAGATCGCGAAATACAGATGGTCTTGCGTGAAGTAGATACCAAAGACTTGGCCGTGGCACTCAAAGGGGGATCTGATGAAATACAAGAACGCATTTTGGGAAACATGTCTGAGCGCGTAGGTACGATGCTTAAAGAAGAAATGCAATTTTCTGGCCCGGTGCGCATGAGTGATGTAGAAGAAGTACAATTGCGCATAGTGCAAACTGTTCGCCAGTTGGAAGAAGCCGGACAAGTGACCGTTGTTCGCGGTGATACCAACGATGTCTTTGTTTAATTGCTTCTTTCTCAAACGTGCGTCGCACATCAGAAACTTGATATCGCGTACACAATGACCTATGTTAATAGGACATGAAACAGATTTTACTGACATATCTTCTTGCCCTGCTCTTGTGCCCATACCATAGCGAGGCGCAAGACCTTGATCAAGCCTTCATCGAGGCGGCCAAAAACGGCAATATCACCTTGGTTCAAGAACTGCTTGCCCAAGGTGCCTACATCAATGCCATAAATAAAGACCACCGCACCGGACTCATTCGAGCCGCATTTCGCGGTCATGTAGCGGTCATTGATGCGCTCGTTGCAGCCAATGCAAACTTAAATCTACGCGACATTCAAGGTCATACCGCACTTTCTTGGGCCGCACACGAAGGACGAACCGAGGTTGCCCAAACGCTCCTTGGAGCGGGCGCCAACCCCAACACACGCGATGAAGACCTTTATACACCCCTCATTTGGGCCGCCTTTAAAGGCCACTCCGCCATTGTCGATACCCTCCTTAAAATGGGTGCCGACCCTCACGCAAAAAACAACTCCGGTTTTACCGCACTTATTAGAGCGTCTCAACAAGGTCATGCAGACATTGTTCAACGTTTGATCGCAGCAGGTAGCAATGTAAATGCCCAAAATAGACATGGGTATACAGCCCTTATGCGTGCTGCCGAACATGGCCACCCCCAAACAGTAAACCTGCTCATTGACGCGGGTGCTAACATCGATATGCAAAACAGCTATGGTTATACCGCACTGATACGGGCAGCTGATAAAGGCCACACAAACCTTGTTAAACAGCTCCTTGCTGCGGGTGCAAACCCCAACATAGCAGACAAACGCGGGCGCACCGCCCTTGACCGGGCCCAAACACATAAACACACCCACATTATTCGCCTACTTAAATCGACAAATACCCAATGATGCAACCCCACGCAGATGAACAACACCTTTAGAAGCTTGCTTCAGGCCTGTCGTTATGTCCAAATTTGAACGCACCATACGCTTTATAGTCTTTGCTGTTGTCGCCATTGGCTTTTGGCTTTTTTATTACAGCGAGCAATAACCGTAAAAAAAGTATGCACTTATGTGATCCATACCACGAGTTACAACACCGAACCATAGAAAGGGCGATCTGCAACACAGATCGCCCTTTTTTTGCCCAATAAGAAACCCTTGATGCATTGTCCACCACCTTCTATATTGAACCGTCATTTTATTTCACCTTCTCAAAATAAGGAATGCCCATGTCCCACCGTCCCAACATTCTCTTCATTATGTCAGATGACCACGCCTCTCATGCCTTAAGCTGTTATGGCAGTCGCATTAACAAAACCCCCAACCTCGACCGTATTGCCAATGAAGGCATGCGTTTTAACAACTGCTTTTGCACCAATGCCATCTGTGGCCCCAGCCGTGCCACGATTCTCACAGGTACCTACAACCATATCAATGGCATGACCACCTTGGGCACCAAAATGGATGGCCGCCAACTCACCTTTCCAAAGCTTTTGCAACAAGAAGGATATCAAACCGCCATTGTTGGCAAATGGCACTTAGGTCACGGCGGTGTCTACGACCCCACAGGTTTTGATTATTGGAATGTCTTACCGGGCCAAGGGGACTACCATAACCCCACAATGACCGAAATGGGCCAAGAAAAAAAGTATGACGGCTATGTCACCGACATCATCACCGACCTCTCGCTCGACTGGCTCAAAGACAGAGACGAAGACCGCCCCTTTATGCTCATGTATCACCACAAAGCTCCCCATCGCTGGTGGGAACCCGATGAAAAACACGCCGACATGTATGAAGACATCGACATTCCCGAACCCGAAACCTTTTGGGATGACTATCAAAACCGCGCCAGTGCTGCCGAAGCTGCCAAAATGCGTGTGGACCGCGACCTGAGTGAACGAGACCTCAAAGGCCCCACACCTGATGGCCTCACCCCCGAAGAAGAGAAAAAATGGAAATACCAACGCTACATCAAAGACTACTTACGATGCGTCGCATCTGTTGATGACAACGTAGGCCGCGTGCTCGACTACTTGGACGAATCTGGCCTCAAAGAAAATACCATTGTCATCTATACCTCAGATCAAGGATTCTTCTTGGGTGATCACGGTTGGTATGACAAACGGTTTATGTATGAAGAATCCCTCCGCATGCCCTTCATCATCCGCTACCCCAAAGAAATCGAACCCGGCACCGTCAACGACGACATGATCCTCAACGTCGACTTTGCACCCACCTTCCTCGATTATGCTGGCATCGACACACCCGAAACCTTCCAAGGATCCAGTTTCCGCCCCCTCTTACACAGCGAAACACCTGACGGCTGGCAAACGGGCATGTATTATCGCTACTGGATGCACTTGGCACACCACCATGTCTATGCCCACTACGGCATACGCACCCTCAAACACAAACTCATCTATTACTACGCCGATGCGCTCGGCCAAACAGGTGCCGTTGACGACACCAAAGAACCCGAGTGGGAACTCTTTGACCTTGAAAAAGACCCCCAAGAAATGTTCAATGTCTACAATGACCCGGCCTATGCCGACATCATTTCACAGCTCAAAGATGAAATGCATCGCTTACAAGACAGAGTGAGTGACGAACGTTATGTGAAAGATGTGGGTTAGCATTTAAAGCGCTATAGATACACCTCGGGGTAAGTTAACGACACATGTCGTTGGTTTACCCTGATTTCTTTTTCGCAAACACCATTGAAAGCACCCAAATGCAATTGCCACCAAAACTACACCGTGCGATTGAAGAAAAAATGGCACAGTATAACATGCAATCTCTCATCAAGGCCGCTACCGAACTCTCTGAAAACTACCGTGCCCAAAGCTCACCAAAGGGTGCGTTTATGTCTTCAGAAACAGATCGCCTTGCTTATATTTCGGTTCGGATGCCAGCAACATTTTCGGCTATCAGTTCTGTCCTATCAGAAGTTCAACGCCTCATGCCCGACCAGCAAATCAACAGTGTGTTGGATTTGGGCGCAGGCCCAGGAACTGCCAGTTGGGCAGCGACAGAAACCTTCCATGACGTGCAGAAAATCACACTGATAGAACGCGACGATCAATTGATCCAAATTGGAAAATCCCTTGCTGCGGCTTCAGAAAACACCGCCCTCAAAAATGCCAATTGGGTAAAAGCCGATTTGAGAACAACTGAAGCTTTCCCAACCCACGACCTCGTCATCTGTTCTTACGCACTTAATGAACTGGACCCGAACGCCGCTCGTAAAGTTTTACAAACGGCTTGGTCTGCCGC
This sequence comes from Candidatus Latescibacterota bacterium, assembly GCA_047619225.1. Taxonomy (GTDB): domain Bacteria; phylum Latescibacterota; class UBA2968; order UBA2968; family UBA2968; genus JABIFK01. The sequence goes on along the minus strand of JBLHJX010000035.1, from coordinate 19,181 downwards.
GCGTGTGGCAATCGTCATCATTGAACCTGGCACCATGCCCGGCTTTCACCTCATTCGCCAACTCCGCACCGACCTCATTGGTTTTGGTGGGCACTTAATTGCACCGTGTCCTCACCAAGAACCCTGTCCACTGCCATTGGACGATTGGTGTCATTTTTCACAGCGATTGAACCGATCCTCATTTCACCGGCACCTCAAAATGGGTCAGTTAAGCTACGAAGACGAAAAGTTCTCCTACATTGCCGCCTCAAAAGACCTCACTCAACCTGCCTCCGCACGTGTCATCCGTCACCCCATACGCCGTCCAGGTCACACACAAATGCAGCTCTGCACACAAGATGGTATTCAAATGCTCACCATAACACGCAGTGACAAACCCAATTGGCGGCGTGTAAAAAAAACCAATTGGGGGGATGCGTGGTCATAGACAATTTCGGCGAGGAAACCACGCCTCTGCCACCCGTAAAACCGCACCTACATTTCGAGCCCATATGGGCTTTTTTTATGTACTGATTATGCAGATGTCAAACGTGTTTCTTTTTTTCGAAATAAGTGTTTTATTAGGTGGCGCATTTTTAAAAACATCCAATCCCTTAAAACCAGTGAAGGTATATAGACATGGACAAAGTCGTATTTACATTCAAAGACCCATCTGCCCAAACACCATCCTTATCGGGAAACAAAGGCGCGACCCTCGCCAAGATGAGCAAAGTGGGTCTTCCAATCCCCTCAGGGTTTATCATATCAACAAAAGCCTTTCAAACCATCTCTCGAAAAGTTTCTACGGAACTGAAAGCCTATGAAAGCTTAAAGAAATCGGACCTAACCGCACTTGAAAACGCCAGTGGCAAAATCCGCACGCTTATCCGCGAACATGACCTTTCCCCAGACATTATCTCCCAACTCAAAAAAGCCTACAACGCATTGGGTCAACCAGCCGTCTCTATCAGATCTTCCGCTACAGACGAAGACCTCGCCCATGCCAGTTTTGCAGGGCAATATGATACATTCCTAAACGTCTGTAACCTAAACGACCTGATCCAAAACTTAAAAAATGTGTGGGCTTCTCTGTATTCCCCCCATGCGATTGACTATCGCCAAAAAAACAAAATCCCAAACAACAAAGCCAAGATGGCCGTTGTGGTACAAGAACAAATTGATCCACATGCCGCCGGCGTTCTGTTCACCCAAGATCCCGTATCGGGAGCAGGCCACTACGTTATCAGTGCTGCCTTAGGGTTAGGTGAGGGCGTTGTATCCGGTGCGGCACAAACCGACCGATTTGTCTTGCACGCCAAAACAGGAAAACGCCTCTCTTCTGATATCTCAAGCAAAGAAGCAAAAATTGTATCCAACAAAAAGGGCGGCATAGAAACCGTTCCCGTTGCCAAAACACAAAAAGACAAACCAGCCCTCACACAAACGCAACTCACCCACTTGGCCGCATTTGGACGACAACTTTCCCGTCTCTTCAAATGCCCTCAAGACATCGAGTTTGCAGTCACGGGCAACACCCTTCACATTCTTCAATCGCGCCCAATGACGGCTATTGAGCCAGTAGTCGAACCCGATAAACCCTGGAACGCATCCTTAAATCCAAAACACCATTGGCGCTACCGAGGCGGCCCATACCATCGCCTTGAAGAAGAATACACACGTGAACGTTTGGACCAGATGCGCGTTTGTTACCAAGAAACCGGGTCCTCCATGACTTACACGCACATCCCCCATCTCACAAACGGATATGTATTTGTAACGTCAAATAAGCACTCCAAAAAGACACTCGAAAAACTTCATGCAAAACAAACTCGGCTCGTTAACGCTTGCCTCAAGCAAGGAAAATCTTATTTCGAAGGCGCGTTGCAAAGCCTGCTCGAAGATCGATTGGCAGAACTGAAACGCAGGCACAAAACCATCTCTAACTTTTCAGACCTGGTAGATTACCTTGAAGCAGCCATCAAAACAGGCGGCTACGTGCAAGGCAATTTACACTGGCGTCAAGGAAAACCCGGCGGACGCCCAGACTGGCCAGCCGAATATCACAAAATCACGGGCAGACCTCCATTGGAAGCCCACACATTCACACAAGCAGTACAAAACAGAATGACACGCTTAATCACCCGAATACGTGAACTTGCGAGAATCGTTCAGCAAGACCCAAAGCTACGCCAAATCTTCATCGAAAGACAATTTGACAACTTGGCATCACCCGACATCCAAAACCGAAAAAATGTAAACCTATTCCACACCAAATTCCAATCGATGCTGCGTGTATACGGTCTGCGAGCGGGCCACGGATATGGCACCAGCTCCAACTTTGCAACCCCCACCTGGAACATGGACAACACACTGGCCTATGAAATGATCGCCTCTTATGCCGAACAAAATTTAAACAGGTTAGACAAACTCGAACACGAAGCAAGAGCCGAACGCATCAGCATCACACGACAAACACAGCGACAACTGGCCAACGACCCAAAAAAACTGAAACGATTCAACAACAGCCTAAAAGAAGCAATCATTGGCGTTCGATTCTTAGAAGACCACAACTACTACATGGAACAATGCACCGTTGGCACCATGCGCGAAGCCGTATTTGAAGTGGGCTCAGAAATGGTGAAACAAAATCTGATCGACACCCCTGACGATGTCTTCCACTTCTCTATAGCCGATCTCAAAAAAATCGCCCGAGATAAAAACCCGGGCGATCAACGTGCGCTTGTCCACGATAGAAAAGAAGAATTAGAACACCGAAAGAAAATGAAACCACCCCAAACGCTGGGGACCGTGCCCAAAGCATCTGAAACCAAAAAAGAAGAAAACAAAGAGATCGGCCTCCACGGCAAAACCATCACAGGCACCGGTGCCTCACGGGGTCGTGTCACCGGAAAAGCCGTCGTTGCCCTTCCTAACAAACCACGCCCCAAGGTTCATCCCGGCGACATCCTCGTTGCACCAAACGTGGGCCCAGACTGGACACCTGCCTTCGCCATCATTGGTGGGCTGGTGCTCGATTCGGGATCCCTATCTCAACACGCCGCTCTCGTCGCCCGGGAGTATCGTGTCCCTTCTGTTATGCAAACAAAAGAAGCATCCAAAGTCATCCAAGATGGCCAAACCATCACCGTAGATGGCGACAACGGGATTGTTGAACTGGTCTCCTGAAATCGCATCCATTTACGACAGTATTGTAGATCGTCAGATCCAAGTTATTCTATCAAAAATCCACCCAATAAAAAAAGGCGATGTCAGAATTTGCAATCTGACATCGCCAATAAATAAATCTCTGATTGAATATTACACAGCCGTCGCCGAACGCGCCGTCGCCACGCCAATCATACTGTCTCGCGTCACAAGATCTGCCAATTCTTCCTCGGAAAGACCATCGGTTCCTGCCGGGCGCTGAGGCACAACCAAATAACGCATATTGGCCGTACTGTCATACACCCGAATCTGCGCATCGGCATCCAAGCCCAAACCAAATTCCGACAAAACGTTTCTCGGTTCAGAAACAACACGCGAACGATATGCCAAGCTTTTATACCAAGCAGACGGAAGCCCAAGCAGAGACGTCGGTTCGGCGTGATCGGGCTGATCTGGATGGACATGATGTTCGTGGTGATCGTCGTGATGATGTTCAGACATAGCATCCTCCAAATTATGCCAACTCAAGCCAATGTTCATAAAGATCCAATAAAACCTGGTCTCCCGATGCAGCCCCATACGAATCCCAAATATGCGATTGATCAAAGCGCACCAAATAAAGAGGCTGTTGAGATGCCGCGTCGCCTCCCTGATCGGGATTGCCAAACATCCCGTGCAAAACTTCTACCTCACCCGTCTTACCCTGAACAAAAGCAGGTGTTCGATGGTGTCCTGTAGCCATATTGCTACGAACGGTAACGTGATCACCCGCTTTAAATTGCGCAGCCATCATTGCCCCTCCATTTCCCGAACTTTCTGGTCAATTTCTTCTTTTGTCAACACCTTGGCATCAACAATTGGAGATTGGGATCTCATTCGGCGAAAAACGGACCCAATGGCCCAAAAATCGGATCACACACCCTGCAGGCATTCATACAGCTGTTATGGGTGCCTATTTGTGCAAATGTGTGTATATTAGCAACTCGCAAAAGTGGCCAATAAGAATGGACACCGTTCAATCCAAATATCAAGATATGGGAGGGGATTTTGGATGCCTTAGTGGCAAATTTGTTATCGCCCATTGTGCTGGCATTTGTACTGGGTGTTATTGCATCGCTCATTCGTAGTGATTTGGAATTTCCCGAAGCGTTATACAGTGCACTCTCGATTTATCTGCTCTTTGCTATCGGCCTAAAAGGGGGCGTGGCCTTAAGCAAAACCGCTCCATCAGAATTCATCGCCCCCGCGCTGATCACACTCTTCTTGGGTCTGCTAACACCTCTGATTGCCTACAGCATCCTAAAATATGTGGGCAAATTCGACGGCATCAATGCCGCAGCCATTGCCGCCCATTATGGCTCCGTTTCAGCTGTTACATTTATTGCCGCACAAACCTTTGCCCAACTCAAGGGTTACAAGGTCGAAGGGTTCATGCCCGCTTTGGTGGCTCTATTAGAAGTACCCGCAATCATTGTGGCACTCATGTTGGCCCGCATAGGTACCCACCTTGTTGGCTCTTGGCAAGAAGCCCTGCATGAAGTACTTACAGGCCGCAGCATTGTCTTGCTCTTGGGAGGCTTGTTCATTGGTCTCATTGTAGGAGAAAAAGGTGCCGAACCCGTTGTGCCATTTTTTGTAACGGGCTTTCAAGGCGCACTCACACTTTTTTTACTTGAAATGGGCATGGTCGCCGCACGCCGGTTGCGCGCCTTAAAAAGTGTGGGACCTTTCTTAATTGCATTTGGCATGCTCGTCCCACTTTTACACGGCATCATAGGCATCTATCTGGGCTTGTATGCAGGCCTCTCCATTGGTGGCGCGGCCATATTGGGCACACTCGCAAGCAGCGCCTCTTACATTGCCGCTCCTGCTGCCGTGCGCATTGGCCTGCCAGAAGCCAACCCCACGTTCTATCTCACCGCCTCATTGGGCATCACATTCCCATTTAACCTCACGGTAGGCATTCCCATATATTTTGCCCTATCGGCTTGGTTGGGAGGATAATCATGAACACTGTTTCGCTCAAACTGGTCACCATCATTGCCGAACGCATCTTAAAAGACCGTCTCACTGATGCCATTCGGTCCCTTGGCGCAAAAGGCTTCACACTCACAGATGTATCGGGTGAAGGATCAAGGGGCGTGCGCGCCAGTGAATGGGAAGGCCACAACCTCAAAATTGAAACCGTTGTCAGCTCGCCAGTTGCCGATGCCATTGTTGAACACATTTCGGAACGCTACTTTCAACATCATGCCGTAATTGTTTATACGCAAGATATCCAGGTGATTAGAGGGGAAAAATACATCTAACCATGTTCTCGAATGCAGGACAATCAGTCTCGTTCGGCCCATTACATTGAAAAAAACGATAAATATATATCTAATTTTTAGAGACCCTTTTTGGTTATCGCTACAATCGAAATCTAAGCTTGATTACTCGGGCAACTTATAACCAACATCAAATGTGCGATAAGACGTGCGATACTCACGCCGAATGCGCAACCAAACCTCGTCGCCATCCGTCAAGCTTACCAGCGCCTCAACATAATCATCCATGCTCGCAATGGCTTGGTCATTGATCATTGCAACCACATCCCCACGCCGCAACCCATAACTGCCTCGATACTGTGTTGCACGCCCTTGATTGACATCTGTAATCACCACACCTGACGCAATGCTATACCCTGCTCGCCGCGCCAACTCGGGTGTGAGTTCTTGCACTTCAATACCCAGTGCAGACTCTCGCTGGTCCACCAAATTGGCGCGCGCCAATTGATCATCTAACCCACTCAACTGCACACGCACAATTTGCTTCTTCCCTTTGCGCACCACCTCAAAGCGCATGTCTGTACCGGGTGGTGTTTGTGCAATCCGTGTTCGAAATTCTTCGGCATCCATCACCACACGGTCATTCACCGATACAATCACATCACCACGTCGCAACCCCGCCCGTTCGGCAATGCCTTGCGCAGCCACATCTTGAATGAGCGCGCCCTGTTTGCTCTGAATGCCCAAAGCCTGCGCAATGCCAGGCGTTAAATCTTGTACCGCAACATCCAAATAACCACGCACCACCTTGCCATGTTCAATCACCTGTTCCATAATATTGCGCACCATATTAATCGGCACCGCAAAACCAACCCCCTGACTGCCCCCACTGCGCGATAAAATTGCTGTATTAAGTCCTATCAACTCACCCCGCATATTCACCATAGCGCCACCACTGTTGCCCGGATTAATGGCCGCATCAGTCTGAATAAAATCTTCATAATCCAACAGCTGCAAATTGCCTCGTCCAATGGCACTGACAATACCCGACGTAACGGTATGCCGCAACCCAAACGGGTTGCCAATGGCCAAAATCCACGCTCCCACTTTCAAACCCTCTGAATCGCCCATCTTCACCACTGGCAAATTCTCCCCCTCTATTTTCAACACCGCCACATCACTTTGCGGATCGGTGCCTAAAAGTTTGGCCTCAAAAGAGCGCCCATCGGCCAGCTCCACCACAATTTCATCGGCCCCAGCAATCACATGATTGTTTGTCAGCACATATCCCTTTTCAGACACAATCACACCCGAGCCCAACCCTTGCTCTTGCTTTTGCTCACGCCGATACAGAGGCGCACCAAAAAATTGTTCCAAGAATGGATCATTAAAACGCCCCCGCGCCAAAACTTGCCGGGTCTTTTTGTTCACCACAGCCACCACGCCCGGTGTGACCTCGGCAGCAATGGCTGAAAAAGCCTCACTGAATTTTTCCAATTGTCCAATGGTGGTTTCTATCTCTGGCGTCACTTTGGCATCAATTTCTACATTCAAAAAGAGACATCCCAGAAGGATGATTCCAACGCGTTTCATAACCGCCTCCTTTACCCCATCAAATATTGATATTTTAAAACAACCCAATTCAACCTAAAAACGCGTTCAAAGTATACCAGAAAGCACACCTATTCGGCAAGTCTTTACATCTCTTAGAATAGGAGATCACCAGCCAAATATGACCCCACATAAAAAAGGGCTGACGTGGTCACGTCAGCCCTTTTATTTACATATATTCAGTTTTTATTATTCTGCAACGGTTGATTCATCAGACTCCATCATACCAAACATATTGTTCTCTGGGTCTAGGTAATACACAAGGTATCCCACACCAGGAATGGCCATTTTGGGCACCACAATCGTGCCCCCCGCATCGATGACCTTTTGAGTAGATTCATCAACCGATGACACATTTATTGTATTGCACACGCTTTGCCCCGGTTGTTGGCGCTTCATCAAACCACCATTGATGCCCGGCGTGCCTTCTTCACCCGTCTCGATAAGCCAATACGCCATTGGCCCATCCCACTTGTTAAATTCCAACCAAAAACTTTTTCGTAAAACCCAACCCATTTCCCTGGATCATCTGCCGGAATTTCAAAATGTACGACACGTGACATATCTGTTACTCCCTAAAAAGAATGTTAAAAATAACGTGATGATATTCGCTCTCCCAGAAACCTTCACCAACGTCAGTCAAACATCCTGAGTCCCCACATCTTTTTGGCACTCACCCCACTGTCGCATCGTGGCGACGGTGAATGGGCTACAGATGCCAACGTTTTTTACGCTTCTCCAAACCCCAACACATATCCATTACAATCTTCAATTTCAAACACACGCCCCGTATCCGTGTCTTCGGGGTCACGCAAGACAACGGTATGATCTTTCACACTGTTAAACACCGAATCCAACTCCCCAAACTGCACGCGGAAAAACACATCCCACTCATAAGGTCGCCCACGTTCTTTTTGAATCAGATCAGCATTTTGAAAAAAGAGCGTAACGGTATCCCGTTGCAACATGGCAAAGTCTTCGCCACGTGGCTCGCCCATAAAACCCAGCACATTGCGATACCAAGACACGGTTTCAAACACATCTTCGACAGCCAATACGGGATGAATATCGTACATTGCCACACGACTGCCGCGCTGACGATTCCACTCACCAAATGTGATGACAAAACCATTCTCGTCGTGCACCTCAACCTCGCGGTCACCCAAAACGGTATCTTCGGGCCCACGGCGCACCTGTGCACGATCTCGAATTTGGTCATAGAACGTATCGATACCCGTCAAACGCACATATGTATCCCAGGGATTGTTGCTCTGTTTGGGGCGGCCTTCTTGCAAAAGCACTTCAACCCGATCGCGGCGCAAATGTGTATGCACCCCATCGGTGTGATCTTCAAAACCCAAGACATCGCGATACCACTTTGTTGCGCGGCTTAAATCCCTAACCTTATAAACGGGCACTGCGGATGAAAACATGGCACGACTCCTTCTGATTCAACAGGGGAATTCGGGGGAATTCTTAGCAGCACAACTACTGCACACCCGTATATATAGTAACCATTTGTGCACATGTCAAGAGCGGATGTGAAAATTTAACTATAGATTCCCAAAAACAGCTTTTTTACACCCCATGCGAACATGTATTACTGAATTGGCTGCTGCAAACAATCCTGGAAGAGCTAATCGAAACCGAATCTACGGGATTCTTGGCCACCAAAGGAAGGTATTGACGCCAACGTATTGAGAAGTTATTGTAAAAATAAGATCTACAATTATGAGACAAACACGATACGAGTGAACCATGAACGGTCCTTCGACATTTCCCTTCTCCGCCATAGTTGTCCAAGAACGCCTCAAACTATATCGAACCGGCTCGCGTCATTGCATCCAAAGGTGCGAACTTGCTTTTCATCCCAACAAACAACTGTCTCAAATCTCATAACGCAGACCCCGCTCTCGTAACCATAGCCAGAAACAAACATATCGCAAAAGCAATAGAAAACGGCATGGCAGTTGTTTCCGCCGATGTCGCAGGTCGGTGTGGCAACTACATTTCATACGGGTGCACAAACATCATTGATTCCGACGGACAAGTGATCGCATCTTCCAAGCTTCTCTCAGAGGATTTGTTGATCGCAGACATTGAACCCAAGCCCCCTTCGAGATTTACAAAATGGGACGCTGCCAAAAATCCTGCAATCGTCCAAGCATATCGTGAATCATGTTATACTGACGTAGAACCATATGCGCCAACACACTTACAAAAACATTCCTCATAAGGGTTGTCGTCTGAACTGAGACGGAGATGAGTCCTTGGATGCCCTCAGTCTATAACCTACACAGGAGCTGTTCATGTCAGACAAGTGGAAAGACTACGTCCTCATGTTGATTGACCTGCAAAGCGCATTCTACCCAGAAGGGACGCAAGCGGCATTCCCTGAATTGCCCGCTAACGTCGAGAGAGTGGTGGCGACGTGTCGAACAGAAGGGATCGACATCATTCATATCAGATCCAGATTCCGAAAGGACAAAAGTGATTGGATGCCAAAATACAAGAAAGGGAACAGCATCCCATGCATAGAGGGTTCAGAGGGTATCAAGGTACTTCCTTTCGCTAAAGAGCTTAGAGGAGAGCCTGTGTTGTACAAACAGACATTCGATGCCTTCTTACTTCCTGACACGGCAGAACTGATCCAGAAAATAAACAAGCGCCTTGTTATTATTGCCGGTCTCGTAACCAAAACATGTGTGTTTCACGCAACCCTTTCGTCGAGCCAGTTGTTTCCAACTGGTATTGTGGAAGATTGTTGCGCATCCCCAAATGACCACGAAGAATCATTGCAGCGTTTAGATGCGTATGTCGTTGGCCGTACGCGTTCAGACACGATTCTTAAGGACTGCGAGCGATGGCGTGAACACATCATGAACAGTTGAAACCTAACTTTTGGTAAAACGATGATACCTGAAGAAATTCCTTATGAAGATATCGTGATCCGTCTGGACGGTATTTCACAAGCAGACTACACAATCGGATATGTCCCCAGCCACAACTTTGGCATCTATCTGGCGAATACAGATATAAAAGTTGGACAGATTGGCTTTCGAATTGGCATCTCTGAACTGCTTAAAAAGTATGCAGGGCAAGTCGGCTACGGAGTCGAAGAAGCCCATCGCGGAAATGGGTATGCAGCAAAAGCATTGTGTGCACTGCGAAAGCACGTATCACTCTACCTGCCACATGTCTACATAACGTGCACCCCCTCGAATGTGGCTTCTGCACGCACCATTGAAAAGGCGGGCGGCGTTTTACAGGAAGTGGTCGATGTGCCAAAGGGCAACCCGGCCTATGAGGCCGAGGAACCTAAAAAAAATGTTTACATCCTGGACCTCTCACAGGAGCGTGCCAATTGGAAAGTAGAAGAGCAGACTTAAAATCATCAAACAAGGTGCGGTGGGCCCCAATACTTCAGGTGTGCCAGAGATGGGGTCTGACATTCATTCCTATTTATACTTTGTATTACATAGTGTAATCATTACGGATGCTCTATGAATTATAGTGAAATTTCAAATTTTATAAATTAAGCTTACAAAAATATTTTCTTATCAAAAAAAGGGTCACACGCATTAATGCGTGTGACCCTCAACAATAAAATCGTGATTATCCGCGTCTGACACGGCTCATCTCTGCATCATTTTCTCAATCTCCGATTGATCAATAAATCCATCTTTATTCGCGTCCATTTGCTCAAACCGCTGCCGAACAGGATCGGGCGCCTCTTCCAGACTGATCTTCTTGTCCCCATTTCTGTCCTGATTCATCAACTGAGACAAAATCTGTTGGCGATTGCCTCTGTTGCCACCTTGATTTTGCTGCCCCACCAAAGCCACAATCTCAGCCTTGTTCACGAACCCGTCCTGATTTTGATCGGCCTGAGAAAATCGCCCCCGCAACTGCTCGGGTGCTTCATCTTTGGTCAACTTCCCGTCACCGTCCCAGTCCCCTTCCATCAACATCATCTCAGCCACTTCACCAGGGCTTCTGTTATTGCCGACACGCCCGGACCTTGTCCCACCCGGTCCGCCTCTTCCACCTCCAAACGAACGCCCCATTGTGCCACCCCCGTCTCTGTCTCGCTCCAAATAAACCGTGTAGTTTTGCGTCACCGGAACGCACCACCCTTCCGCGTCATTGCACCCAAAATACTGCACGGTCAGTTCCAGAGATTGTCCCACCATAACACCCGAAACGTCCACCAAAAATTCGCGTGGATCAACGTCCGACTCAACCTCGACCTTAGGCCCCTCACCAGAAGCAGGCGTTATTGTCGCACCGCCAGACACTTTCACCGCAAACTGAAGCGGATCGGCCAAATTGTTCCAGTGCACACCGTAAATGGGATCCAAATGAAAACCCAAGTACATCGTTCCAGACCCCGAGTTCAACACCTCGCGTGACACCTCGGCACGCAACTTCACATAAAATGGTGTCTCACTCAACTGAGGTACCACACGCACCGCTTGCAACTGCTCAGACACCGTCACGCGGGGCACCACGCCACTTGCCGCGGGTGCAGGCGGCTTAAGCTTTGGCAAATCCAAATCTCCAATCTGTGTCACCTTTTCCACGGAGCCCACCAAACGTTCCAAGTCTGCTCGCAAAGCCGAAGGGTCACTCCACATTCGCGCTTGAACAATCGTACCGCTCGGATCAATAATAAACTCCGAATTGGGCCGGTCGCCCAACGCGTGTTTGGCGGCATTGTCCATTGCGTCACAAATCCACGTAATCTTGGACCCCAATTGTCGCTGAGCTTCCTTCACGTGCATCAAGCGTTCTTCAAGCGTAAACGGCTTCACGTAGCCATTCAGTTCTGGGTGTGCCAATGCCTTGTACAAATAATAAAACTTCACACCCTTGGGTGCGTAATCAGTGTACACCGTCTCCAAACTGGAGACATTCCGAAGAAACGGGGGTCAGGTTAAACAGCCCGACACCAACACCGAATAACTGCCCTTCAGTTCAGACAGATTAAATGCCTGCCCTTGAGCATCGTACACAATCACGCTCGGCAAAGGCACATCCACAGGCAAATTGGCGCGCCCTTGGGCAAAAACCGAAAGCGGCAAAATCAACACGCTTAGCACAAAAAGTATTCTCAAAATCCGCATTGAACCCTCCTATACAAATAGATGCGCTTTCTTTAGACCCAACCGACAGTGAGGAAGTTCCCCCACCCTTAAAACGCGCTTGCGCCAAACCACAAAATGTGCCATAGATACAGCCCAACCAACAAGGAGAAAACCAATGTCACTTACGTCCCAACCCTTTGGCACCACAACAGAGGATCAAAAGGTCACGCAATATACGCTTACCAATTCAAATGATTGCCAAGTAAAAATCATCACCTACGGCGCAATCGTTACTTCAATCACCGTTCCCGATCGCAACGGCCAAATAGCCGACGTTGTGCTGGGACACGACACGCTCGACGGATATGAAAGCGCCCCCGCCTACCTCGGTGCTGTTGTTGGCCGATACGGCAACCGCATTCGAAACGGTCAATTTGAACTCAATGGCCAAACCCACACACTCGCCACCAACAACGGCCCCAACCACCTTCACGGCGGGCTGCACGGCTTCAACCAAATGGTCTGGCACGCCGAAGCCTCCGAAGCTACTCAAAGTGTTCACCTCACCCACACCAGTCCCAATGGCCACGAAGGTTACCCCGGCACACTCACAGCTCAGGTCACCTACACCCTCACAGACCACAACGCCCTCAAAATTCAATACCGCGCAACCACCGATCAGTCCACCGTGGTGAACTTGACCAACCACAGCTACTTTAACCTCGCCGGAGCAGGCACCATTGTCGATCACACACTCACCCTCAACGCGTCACACTTTACACCCGTCGACGACACCCTCATTCCCACGGGTGAAATTTGCCCCGTTCAAAACACCCCGTTCGACTTTACGACACCAACACGTATTGGCGACCGCATTGACGCTGAGAACAACCAAATCCGTCACGGTGGCGGGTACGACCACAACTGGGTAATGGACAACTGGAATCAATCGCTCAATGAAATCGCAATCGTTAACGATCCAACGTCCGGGCGAATAATGACCGTGTCCACCACCGAACCGGGTGTGCAATTTTACACGGGGAATTTTCTCGACGGTTCCATTGTAGGCAAACAGGGTCACACCTACGGTAAACGCTCGGGTTTATGTCTCGAAACACAACACTTCCCCAATTCTCCAAACCAACCCAACTTTCCGATTACTACACTCAATCCCGGTGAAGAATACCAATCTGAAACAGTCTACACATTCACGACTAAATAAAGAACCGGGCCGATGTTCGCTATGAAACATCGGCCCGGTTAATCACAAAATCTGAACCACGAATCTGCATAAAAAACCTCCCATCAAAATAAATCACGTTTAAAATTTTCCTTGCGTATAACCCCGTGGTCCGTCATCATAGCCAAATCCTCCGATTATTGTGTTGTTTCCCCACGAGACAACTGTATTGAATTGTTACTTCTCCTAAGCAGCCCACTTGCCCGACGCGCGCAAATCTTTCAACGCCGTCATCCAAGTAGATTCATAAACAATAAGCGCACCGCGCCAAACCTCTAAACCTTCAACCCCCCGAATCACCAACCGAGATGCACGATCAATTGTTCCTTCCGCCGCCTTGATTTCTGGCAAATCTGCGACAGCTTTCATCGGAATACCACCAAAAGCACCACGCACCCGATTGATCACCTGGCTAATGTCTAGACTACACTGAGACAATGTCAGCATACCCGAACTCATTTGAACACCTCCTTTAAAAAAATAAGTCTTCAAAACACCGTAGAAAGCAACCATACACACCCCCTAACATATTGTTTTAAAATGCATTACCAGGCAGCCTGTCCAACACCATAAATATAGTGCACATTCGGGCAGTCGTCAAGAGTGTTTTTTTCTAAAAACAAAAAAAATGGACACCCTTTAGATGTCCATTTTATGCAAAATAACAGAAGTATGCTCAGCCTTCACAAACCCGCCAGTTATACCAGATCGTCCATTCAGTCGTCCTTATTTCTCTTTCTTTTTTCGGTTGTTTGAAAGCACCCAAACATCCTGGAAAAATTTCTGCCGCGCTTCAGACATACCCCCAATAACCGTAGGATTCATACAAGGTTTGGGTTCATGAAAACGGACGCTCGCGTGGTTATAAGCCATCAGAATGGCACGACGAGGATTGTCCGGATGTGTCCATTGAGACCCTGTATGTCGCACCCCTTCCGAAAACACAACCAAACTGCCAGCCGGGCATCCATACGTCTCCCAAACCCCAGAGTTTGGATCATCAGCTTCTGCAGGCCACGTCTTTTCCTGAGCCGAAGCCATATTGGCCTTGTGCGATCCTGGAACCAAACACGTGCCGCCCTTCCCTTTTACCACCTCATTCAACTCCCAAACAATGCGCGTCATTCCACTATAAATACGCCCATTGTGATACCGATAAGAAAGCGAAGGATCGAGATTCGTCCCCCCCACGTGTGGCCCCCAAGGATCTTGGGTCTCTGTGGCTGATCGATTCGACACAAAAACGCTTTCCATACGAATGCGCTCTCGGTTGGGGTCAATCACAGTTTGCAAAATGCCCATCACCCGAGGGTGATCAAGAAGAAATTCTGCCGGTCCAGCAATGGGTGCTTGCTGATGCTCAGGAAGACTTTCAATGTTTTTCGAGTAGGTTTCCAAGTGGGCCCTTACCGTTTCGATTTCTTCTGCCGTAAGCACATTCGGAATCACGAGAAAACCCTTGAGATCAAAAATAAATTTTTCGTACTCAGACATCGGCTGAATCTCTTCCGGTTCCGTCTGCGTGAGCGTATCTGTAGCGGGTGCTGTATTCATAATGATATTCTCCTGAGATATTGAAGTTCTATTGGGAGATGGAGTCTCTCGCGATAAGTTAATGCGTCATATCTCGATTAAAAAGAAAAATCACCCACGCCAAGATAGGTGCAGGTGATTTTTATATTAAGCCATCGAATGGAACCGATCTCAATCTGTGAGTTCAGATATCTTTTTTAATCCGCCATTTGAGCCGGTTGATATTCTCGACGCCGCAAAAAGCGTTCGCCCTGATCATAGTCCGGTTGGCCAGAAACAAAACGCCACGCCTGCACACGCTGCATCAATTCATAACGATGTTCGTTGCCTTCCCACCCGTGGTTGGTATTGAGAATTTTACCAATTTCAGGATCGTTTAAATCCGACGTATCAAATAGCCGAACCTGGGGCCGTGTTGGATTGAGCCGCAACTTGTACATATAACGATCCACATCGGTGTGGTTGCTACGCGCACCGTGCCAAACACGTGTATTCCACACATACATCGTACCCGCCGGACATGTGGCCCATATTTTACCTACCATATGATGATATCCGCGAATTTCCCCTGTGCGCACATTGCGATAATGCGTACCCGGCACCAAAAAAGTCCCACCCATTTCATCGGGTGTGTCCGTGGGAAAAAACGACAACTGGATATCAAAATAATTTTCGCGAAAATCGATGACCGAATCTTGGTGCATGTCGGGGCCCTTGGTATTGTTGGCCTTCACCAAGTGTGCCGCATGATGATCATAAAGCGGGTCGGGCCCCACCAATGAGTCGATAAGTCCTTTTACTTTAGGCAATCGAAAAGCATCACCCAAAGCCGTCCCCTTAGGCCATGTGTCTTCAAAAGGTGTGCCAACAGCCAAATACCCCTTGTTGTTCTTCATCTCCTCAATACAGGCCTCGCACAAATCCTTGGGAACCATATCTTCAAATCTGAGATAACCCGAGGCCACAAAACGCGCCATATCCTTCGACGAAATCAAGTGCTCACTCATACGCCTGCCTCCTCTTCTTGCAATTCATTAAACTTCGACAATACCGTTTGATAAGGCAAGGGCCCCAACTCATAACCGTCTTCCAACGAGCGTTGTTTGTATTCTGACATCTGAATCACTTGCCACCCGTCGCGCATGGCATCCATGGCATTTTTGTAAGGAGGCTCACTCTCTTCAGCCAAATCGCGCACCGGCCCTTTAGAAGCTTCGTAATAAGCCCAAGCGGCCGGTTTCGCATCAAGGGCTGGGGTGGTCTGGTAAAACACCAGAATATCTTGAACTGCGGGCATAAGATCTGCTTTCTTTGAAAATGGTTTTAAAATGGCATATCGTGCAAACAATATCGATTAAGGAAATAATTACACACAATTGCCTATTTTTTGTCAAGTTCAAAAGAAAATGATATCATTCATACCGCAACGCCTCCACCGGATTTGCCCGCGCAGCCTTCAATGCCTGATATGCGATCGTAATCAGCGTAATCACAAGTGCCACACCTGTACTCGCAATGAAGTAAACCGGACTCAGGTCAATCCGATACGCAAAATTCTCCAGCCAACCATTCATCGTATAAAAAGCCACCGGCCACGCCAGCACACTCGCCAAAGCCACCAGCACCAAAAACTCCTTCGCCAACAAACTCACAATACTCATCTCAGTCGCGCCCAACACTTTCCGAACACCAATTTCCTTCGTGCGCACTTCGGCTGTATAGGCAATCAGTCCAAGCAAACCGAGGCAGGTGATCACAATGGCCAAACCCGAGCTCATAGCCAGCATCTGACTTTGTTTTTGTTCGGCGCGATATAGTTGGCCAATGGCGTCATCCATAAATGAAAATTCAAAGGGACGACCAGGATGGAATGTTTTCCAGACCTTCTCCATATGGGTCAACACACCGGGTAGGTTCTGCATATCGACACGTACGGTAATACGGTTTTGGCCCCAATCAGGAACATAAAAAACCATAAGTGGGTTGATGGCATGATGAAGTGACGCACGGTGAAAATCGCGAAAAATGCCAACAACCTCATAGGAGACAGCTGCTCTCACGTGATAAAAAATATCTCCAGGTTTAACACCGAGCGTTTGTGCGGCTGTTTGATTGAGTAAAACCTGCTTAATACCTTTTTCCGCCGGGTGTATGACGCCATCCTGTAGCGCTATATTGCGCCCAGAGAGCAACGGAATTTCGAAGGTGTTGAGAAAATCAGGATCAGAAATAAAATAATACAATCGGCTATGCGTATCCATGCCATTGACCCTGACATCTATGACATCATTTGTTCGTTCCACACCTATAGGAGTGGACATTTTCGTGACACTTTTAACACCCGTATGCTGCAAAAATTGCGATTTGATTGATTCGACATTTTCTGTAACCAGGCCCGTTGTAATCAATGCATCTTTGTTAAAGCCCATATTGGTGAACCGCATATAATCTGCCTGCTGAACAATCACCAGCGTGCCAATCATCAACACCATTGAAATGGCAAACTGTACCACAACCAATCCTTTGCGAATGACAGCCTGCCCACTTTTGGTATTGTGTACAACTTTTAATACTGCAGACGGAGGAAAAGAAGACAAAAAGAACGCAGGATAACTGCCCGCCAAAACACCAACAACAATCGCGAGAACAAAAAGCATTGGGAGAAGTGTGCCACTCAAGGCCAATTCCAAATTGAGATAGCCATTGAGCAACGGTAAGGATAGCTCCGTCAAGCCCAGTGACAATATCAGAGCGAGCAGAGCAATCAGAACCGACTCTCCTAAAAATTGAACGATGATCTGTATCCGTTTTGCACCCACAGCCTTGCGCATGCCCACCTCTCGCATACGCCGTGCAGAACGTGCTGTAGACAGGTTCATAAAATTGATACAGGCAATCAAAACAATGAAAACACCAACAATCCCAAACGTATAGCAGGTTCGGATATCTCCTACCTGAACAATTATTCTGGGACTGGTATAGAGGTTCATCTCTGGTTGTGCATGTAAATAGAGATGCGTCAACGGAGCCAAGATATAATCGTTCGCGCTTGCGACGTCTTCATCTAAATGCCGTTGTTCAAATTCTGGCAACTTTCGTTCCAGCTCCGAGAGAAGGGCATTCGGTTTTAAAAGTATATAAGTGTGCACAGGCCTGAAATTAGCCCCATGCCACCGTTCCCAGATAAGGTCTTCGAACAACTCAGGATCACTAATTCCTGAAAATGGTATTGTATGGGTTATAACATCCCCTCGAAGGTGAGGCATGCTGGTTTTGGGAATATCCTTCAAAAGCCCTGTAATCGTATATTCGTTGTCAAACCACTTACCTTTTATCCAAATCGTTTTTCCAACGGGGTTGGTATCACCAAACAATTTCGTGGCATATTCCTGTGTCACAAAAGCTGAAAATGGATTTTTCAAACCCGTATGATGATCTCCTTCAATCAACGGATAATCAAACACATTGAAAAATTCTTCATCCACAACAACAACAGACCCTACGATAGCCGAGTTATTGTTGTGACTTATCCACAGTAATCCTCGGTTCATAAGTCGAGTCCCGCGTTCCACTTCAGGATATTCTGTTGCCAACGCAGGCCCAAGCGGCCCGAGTGTTCCCTCACTATAAGTGGGCCCACCTTCAGAAGGATGATAATGTCGGATCACTTGATAAATCCGATCCGCCTTGCTGTGATGCCTGTCATAACTGAACTCATGCTGAAGATACAACAAGATCAGCGTGCTACACGTCAGCCCAATAGCCAAACCAATCACATTGATAAACGTATATGTCTTGTGCCGCGCAAGTGTGCGAATGGCAACGGTGAGATAGTTCTTAAACACAGCCTCTCCTTTGTCAAAAAACCAAACCTCAAACCTATGAACCTTTCTAATTCCACACATAACTTAAGCAACGAATATGCCAAACCCGTATATGACTGTTTTACAGTCACTTAAGAATTATCGCTCTTTTTTCCACCATCTCAAAGTGTCCGATAATGATACACTGGTGTCCGATAATGAACACCTATCCAAAAAAAACACCCCAAAGCTCACGCCTCAAAGTGCCATCCAAACGCCCACTATTTTTCCTACGATTCCCACCTCCCAGTTCAATTCCATCACCTACTTTCGCCTTTGACTTTACCCCCCTTCCTTCAGGAAGGGGCTGGGGGTAGGTGCCTTTGACTTTCCAATTTGCAATCTCCCCCATCCTGTATTATCTTCGACGTACCTAAAAAACACACAACATTCTTTTTGGAGAAAAACAATGTCAAAACTCAAAGTAGGCATCATT
>JBLHJX010000034.1:0-28777 GCA_047619225.1 Candidatus Latescibacterota bacterium | reverse complement strand
TCGGTCGGAATTTCGTGCTTATTTTGAGGCGCACAAGGTGCAATTGTCTTTCGAAAAAGGCGATATGGTTTTCCTAAGTCCGGCACTTTTTCATGGGGCTGGAACGAATACTTCTTCGTCAGATCGCATCGCCAATTTGTTACAGATCTCATCCGCATTTGGTCGGACGATGGAAACAATCAATCATGGTGTGATGGTTGAAGCGGTTTATCCGGCATTGTTGGCACGTGTTTTAGCGGGTCGTATTGGTGAGCGCGAAATTTATGATACGATTGCAGCGGTGGCTGAGGGGTACTCCTTTCCGACAAATCTCGATTTCGATCCACCCATGGGGGGAAATGCGCCAGAGACCGGGCAACAGTTATTGCACCGCGCTCTTTTGGAGAAATGGCCGATAGATCAGTTCAAGGTAGTGATGGGTGCTTATGCCGAGCGCCGTGGAGCTTAATCCGATGTCGGGCATATTGAGTGTGATTACAGATGAGACCCGCAGAGATTTGGAACAGGCCTTGATGTGGATTTGTGCTTGTTCTGGTGGCGCTGCGCGGTATATTAAATAGGTGGTTTTCTGAATTTTTTTGAGCATTTAACGAGAGGTAACATGATGCAACACGCACAGGGTGAAGCAAAAGAACAGTTGGATATTTTGGAGCATGGGGCACCTGTTGATGGACAACCGCAAACGAGTGATCGGCGGTTGTATGTGCAATTTCAGGCGTTTACTGGAGCGACGGGAACAGATGATGTGATTGTGGCCTTGGATAAGAGTGGGTTGGATGCCGCACTTTATGTGGATGCCAATGATCCGTATGGTATTGGTGTGGTGTTTATGGTTGAGTCGCCCGATGTGTTGGTGGGCGAGGTGCGTGTGTTGTTAAACAGTGAGCCGTTTGATGTGTTGGATCATCGGCCTGAGTTTACGATGTTGGGGCGTTCTTATGCTACGGGTTATGAACCCGATTTGGAACACGCGCTCATTGAGCGGCCCAAAGGCAATGTGTTGAATCCCGACTGGCCGTGGGGGATTTGGTATCCGCTGCGTCGTAATGGGGCTTTTGCGGGGTTGGATCACAAGGCGCAACGAGAGATTTTGATGGAGCACGCAACTATTGGTCGGGCATATGGTCGAGCGGGTTATGCGCATGATGTTCGGTTGGCGTGTTATGGGTTGGATGCCAATGATAATGATTTTGTGATTGGGTTGATTGGGGCAGATCTTTATCCTTTGTCACGGGTTGTGCAAGATATGAGGAAGACGCAGCAGACGGCGTTGTATGTGGATTCTTTGGGGCCGTTTTTTGTGGGGAAGAAGGTTTGGCAGAAGGGGTAGGTGTTGTTTTTAAAGGCTTGCCTTCGGCGACTTACTTTTTTTCAGCAGCCAAAAAAAGTAAGCAAAAAAGGCCGTCCCTCAAGTGCCGGGAGGGCTGATTTTCCGCAAATACCTTCAGTGGGTGCAACAGATTATCTAGCCTGCAAGCTTGGGTGCATTTAAGACATAAATTGTGGGACGGAATGACGCGGAAAATCGTGATGGTTTGACTTGATAGGGTTATGGATAATTACAATTTGTCGTAGATCATTTTGCGCATGAGAGTTTCTGTGAGGCGGGGGAAATAGAGGCCGAGGGTAGCGAAGAGTTGGTTGCCAAGGCCGGGGATGAGGATGCGTTTGCGGGTTTGGACGGCGCGGTAGATGAGGTGGGCGAGTTTTTCGGGGGGCATGCGTTTGTGTTCGCGTGTGTTGTCGGGGCTGTGGCGTTGGGCATGTTCCGTGCGGGTGGGGCCTGGGTATACGGTGAGGGTGTGGATGTTTTGGGGTGCGAGGGCAACCGAGAGGCTGCGTGCGTAAGAGGAGAGACCGCTTTTGCTGGCGGCATAGGCCGATGCGCCAGGGTAACTGACTTGGTGAGAGAGTGAAGAGATGAAAACCAGCGAACCTTTTTGCTGGATTTTTTTTGCCTTCAAGAGTGCCGCCGTGATTTGCATGGGGGCAGTGAGGTTGATGGCGATGACGCGTTCTTGGTCTTGGGTGGGTAGATTTTGAAAGTGGCCAACAGCGTTGATACCTGCATTGTGTATGAAGATGTCGATGGGTGCTCTGTCGATGAGTTGTTGGATGGCTTGAGAGAGGTCGTTTTGCGAACTTAGGTCGGCAATGATGCAGTTTGCATTTAGATCGCGTTCGATTTCTTGGGCGCGCTGTGTATCGATGTCGATGCCTGTGATTTTGTATCCTGATTTTGAGAATCTATATGCGAGTGCTTTGCCAATGCCACTGGCAGCGCCTGTGATAACAACATGTTTCATGTGCGCCCCATTCGCATGAGTGTGTCTATTGTGCTCGCCATATATTTTCCGGCAAATGTGGCAATGGCATTGCCTGTGCCAATGGTGGTGACGGGGTGTTTGCTTTTGATGGTGCGGATGATTTGATTGGCGACGACTTCTGGTGCGGGAAATTTTGTCCAGTCTGTTTGTTTTGGGTCTATGCCGATTTTTTCATGCATGCCTGTTCGTGTTGGGCCGGGGTGAATCGTTTGTACTGAAATTTCTTTTTGCCACTCGATGCGTAGGTTTTGGGCAAACGCGTTTAAGGCGGTTTTGCTTGCGGCATAAACGGCATAGTCGGGTGCAGGTAAGGCATGGGCAATGGAGCCAATGAAGACGAGCTTGCCCTGTGCTTGTTTGAGGTGTGGATACAATGCGTGTGATAATTTGAGGGGGGCGGTCAGATTGACTGTGAGGATGTTTTGGATGTTTTCGGCAGGTTGCTCGGCGATGGGGCCGTAATATCCGATGCCCGCATTTTGAATGGCGATGTCGATGGCGGTGATGTTTTGTTGATTGAGGAATGAGAGGGTTTTTTCTGCGCAATCGGGTTGTCCAAGGTCGGCTTGGCAGTAGGTGTCGGGCGTAAAGAGTGGGTCATCTAATTGATCAAGTGCCCGACGACCGATGAGAATGAGTCGCTCGCCTTGTTGGTGATAGTTTTGCGCAAGGGCTTTGCCAATGCCGTCTGTTGCGCCTGTGATGAGGATGGTTTTCATATGGAATTTAACTTGACGCTTGTTGGGTTCTCATGTTATCAATAACACACACCATTTGATCAGGAGTTTGTTGTGATTCAGCGGCTTGAAACGCTTTATTATCAGTGTTTGCGACATGTCGATCAAGATTTAGAAGCCAGTCAAGTATTGGTGGGACCTAATGGCAGTGGCAAAACGACATTTTTAGATGCCATTGCTTTTTTAAGTGATTTGGTGCGCGATGGACTCGATGCGGCTATTTATGGACGCGTCAATGATGTGCACGATCTTTTTTGGCTTCAAAAGGCAGATCGATTTGAGCTTGCTATTGAGTTGCTGGTGCCCGAAGTCGAAGGGCATTTGTTTGAAGCCCCTGAACATACGCGTTGTCGGTATGAGGTTTCAATTGGTCTTATAGAAGATACGGGCGAAGTGGGCATTTTGGGTGAAAAAGTTTTGTTGTTGGCCGATGCTTTGCGTGATGAGGTGAGTGCGCAAGAATCGTTGTTTCCGGTAGGTGGGCCTGCACCTAAGACACTTTCAACCCCTCGGGTGCGCGGTACGCGAACCATTGTGAATAAAGTGCCCGGTGGCAATGATAAGTTTTATGATGAAACGGGTTCGGGGTGGGATCCTTCGTTTAAATTGGGCGCACGCCGGTCTGCGCTGGCCAATTTGCCAGAAGATGAAACGCGGTTTCCGGTTGCAACGTGGTTAAAGCGTTTGTTGATAGATGATGTTTTGCGTTTGAACTTGGATGCAGAAAAGTTGAAGCGTCCTTGTCCGCCGGGACTTACGCGATCCTTATTGGCCAATGGTGCAAATTTACCGTGGGTGATTGCCACGCTGAAAGAGAAAACACCAGCAGCGCATTCGGCTTGGGTAAATCAATTGCGCAGTGTGTTGCCCCATTTGGCAACGGTAGATGCGGTTGTGCGATCTGAAGATCGGCATTGTTATTTGGTGATGCACGATCAAAATGGACTCAAGGTGCCGTCGTGGATGTTGTCTGATGGCACGTTGCGTTTATTTGCACTGACGCTGTTGGCTTATTTGCCCGATTTTAATGGGGTGTGTCTGGTTGAAGAACCCGAGACGGGTTTGCACCCGGGTGCTGTTGAAACAGTTTTTCGGTCGCTAAATGCAGTGCCTCATGCGCAGATGTTGATGACGACGCATTCGCCTGTGATTTTAAATGTGGCCGAAGCGAATCATTTGATGTGTTTCTCACCGTCTGATACAGGTGCGACAAAAATTGTGTTGGGTGAAAATCATGAGACACTGAATGCGTGGCGCACACGAACCGATTTGAGTGCGTTATATGCCGGTGGGGTGTTGCGGTAAAAGTCGTTGACAAAGGAGATATCGCTGGATATATTATTCGCGTAAGACAAAAAGCAAACCGATGCAACTGGCGATTTCTCGGGTTTAACCGAGGTGAAGCATTGGTCTTCCATATTAAGAGTCGGTCGCCTGGGCTCAATCCTATTTTGGATTGGGTTTTTTTTGTTTTATTAGAAAACGGCAATCCATTGACCCGTTCCACTTCCCTTTAGAAAGGACACATTATGTCTCAGGGCGAACTCACACTTCGTTATGGTTGCAACCCACATCAGTCATCAGCTCGGGTTTATCACGATTCGGGTACTTTGCCGTTTGAGGTGCTGAATGGGTCTCCTGGGTATATCAATTTGCTCGATGCGTTGAATTCGTGGCAGTTGGTGCGTGAGTTAAAAGCGGTGCTTAAGTTGCCTGCGGCGACTTCTTTTAAACATCTGAGCCCGGCAGGTGCGGCGGTGGCAGTGCCGTTGTCTGATGCCCTCAAAAAAGCTTATTTTGTCGATGATTTGGAGTTGTCACCTTTGGCGACGGCTTATGCGCGTGCCAGAGGGGCAGATCGGTTGTCTTCTTTTGGAGATTGGATTGCACTGAGTGATGAGGTGGATGTTTCGACTGCGAAGTTGATCAGTCGTGAGGTATCTGATGGGATTGTGGCACCTGGATATCAGCCGGAGGCGCTTGAGATTTTGAAAAAGAAAAAGGGTGGCAATTATGTGATGTTGCAAATGGATGAAACATATAAACCTGCCGAGACAGAGAAACGCGAAGTGTTTGGGGTGGTGTTGGAGCAGGCCATTAATAAAAAATTGATTACGTCAGATATTTTGAAAAATGTGGTTTCCGAGAATAAGGATATTTCGGCAGATGCTGAGCGTGATATGTTGGTGGCGACGATTGCGCTGAAATATACCCAGTCCAATTCCATATGTATGGCACTGGATGGGCAGGTCATTGGCAATGGTGCAGGGCAACAGAATCGGTTGGCATGCACCGATCTTGCTGCGGGTAAAGCCGAGGCATGGTATTTGCGCCAGCATCCTAATATTTTGGGATTGCAGTTTAAGAAGGGGTTGAAGCGGCCAGAAAAGATCAATGCCATTGAGGCATATTTGCGGGGTGATATGACGGATCAAGAGCGCCAACTTTGGGAAGCCAATTTTGAGGTGATTCCTGAGCTGCTTACGGCCCAGAAACGTCGGGAATGGCTTGATCAGTTGCAAGGTGTGGCTTTGAGTTCTGATGCTTTTATTCCATTTCGTGATAATATTGACCGGGCAGTGAAATCGGGTGTGCGCTATGTGGTTGAAACGGGTGGGTCTGTACGAGATGTTGATGTGGTTGCTGCAGCTAATGAATATGGGATGGTTTTGGTGTTGACGGGCGTGCGTTTGTTTCATCATTAGTTTGGCAAGAGGAAGAAGAAAGAAGAAAGAAGGGAGAAGAAAATCAGAAGCAATTTCTGTTTGCCCCAGTTGATTTATAGCATAATTGTGATGGTTTGTTTTAAGCCCTGCATAGGTAATATGCAGGGCTTTTTATTATGCTGTAGAGCGCAAAACAAGATGATAGTTTGTTGTTATTCATACGCTGCAAGTCCCTAAAATGTGAAGGAACGTGCCAACGTGTCGCTTTTGTGTATTCATCTTTCTTCTCTCATTCAACTTGTCTAAAACTTTGACGTTACGTCAATATTTAGGGTTGACTTTGACGTAACGTTAAGGTATATTCTTTGACGTAGCGTTAAGGTTTACATATAAAATGGGGTAAATCGTTGTGTTAGAATACAATAAGAGTTTGATGCATATTGGAAAGCTGGCGAAAGCTGCTGGCACAACGACGCGTACCGTGCGTTTTTATGAAGAAATGGGGTTGATTAAACCCGAATGTCGAAGTGAAGGTGGTTTTCGATGTTATTGTCACGATCAGTTGATTCGATTGCGTATGATATTGGGTTTAAAGGAGATGGCTTTTGATCTGGATCAGATTAAAGCCATTCTGTGCAAGCAAGACGCTCATGAGACTGGGGGGCAACTTGCACGTGATATTTTAGGAGATCTCA
Source organism: Candidatus Latescibacterota bacterium (assembly GCA_047619225.1). Classification (GTDB taxonomy): domain Bacteria; phylum Latescibacterota; class UBA2968; order UBA2968; family UBA2968; genus JABIFK01. The sequence goes on along the minus strand of JBLHJX010000034.1, from coordinate 22,352 downwards.
ATATTCAGCTTGAAGAAGTGGCCACACAAATTGCTTATTTTCAAGGCGTGCATGGAAAATTGGCCGAAACGATTGCCAGTATTTGCGAGTGTTTGCCCTGTCATAAGCGTGTTGAAGAACGTCTTTGCACAGCATGTTCTGTGCAAAAAGAAACCAAATGTCAATCCGTACCTTTCTTTCATCAGGTAGAACAAATAAATGGTTGAGTTTTTTTAAAACGATCAACTCAAACAAGCCGGTTGTGATAGGATAAAGCTATGGAAAATAAAAATGCAGCAGAAAAAGTTAAAAACTTAAAAGAAACAACCGATCTTTATCTTCGCGATATTCGTAAATTTACACCCCTTTCACGCGAAGAAGAGGCTTCTACGCTCCATGCTGCCCACGACGGTGATGAACAAGCATTACATCATTTGGTGACGGCCAATTTGCGTTTTGTGGTGCGCGTTGCGGGTGAATATACAGGCCGTGGATTGGCCCTTTCCGATTTGATTGCAGAGGGCAATGTGGGGTTGATGCGGGCCACAAAAACGTTTGATCCGTCACGCGGGCACAAGTTTATCACCTATGCTGTGTGGTGGATTCGGCAGGCAATATTGTCGGCATTAAACCGGCAGACGCATCCGGTGGCATTTCCGGTGAATCAGTTGGATGATAGAGATATTATCAATAAGACGGCAGGGGCCATGTCGCAAAAGTTAGAGCGCATGCCCGATTTGGAAGAGATTGCCAATGCGACCGATTTTTCTCCACGTCGGGTGCAGCGTGCCTTGGCGACCAATCAAACACCCATTTCTTTTGACAAACCCGTCTATGATGATGGCGTGCGGCAATATGCCGATATCTTTCCCGATGATGCACCCGAACCCGATGAGCTTGTGCACACGGCGCATCTACATAGCCGTTTGCGTGAGAGTTTGTCTTCTTTGCCCGAACGTGAGGCCGAAATTATCAATCGTTATTTTGGGTTAACGGTGGACAATTCAGAATCTTTGGAACAAGTGGGTAAGCGTTTCCACATCAGCCGTGAGCGTGTGCGTCAGTTGAAGGACCGAGCTTTGGGTCGGTTGCGACAACATATGGAGTTGGAAAACTTTTCGGCAGCGTAAGGGCAAAGGTGAAAAGTAAAAGGTGCAATGAAGATGACGATTGCGTAGTGGATCAGTGAAGTTTTTTGGTGAAAAGACAGACGCCTCGTTCTATATTGAGAACGAGGCGTTTTCTTTTTAGGAAACTTAGACAGTTCAGAAATATAAAGTTGCAGAGGATATGGTTTGGAACGCTTTGCGCTCTGCTTTTTGAGGAGGTTACCCATGATCGTTGATACACATATTCATATTTATGACCCCACACGGCCCCAAGGTGTGCCGTTTCCAGACTCGGATGATGCGGTATTGTATCGCCGTGTTTTGCCTGAAGATTATAAGGCTTTGGCTGTGCCGGAAGGGGTGACGGGTACGATTATTGTGGAGGCGAGCGTTTGGGCTGAGGACAATCAATGGGTGTTGGATGTGATTGCCGATGATCCGTTTGTATTGGGTTTGGTGGGGAACCTGGATCCGCGCGCTGATGATTTTGGTGATTTGTTAGATCGTTTTGCGCCATCACCTTTGTTCTTGGGGATTCGGCCACGTACTTACCCGTGGGAACGCGGAGATTTGGATGTGATGGCCAAGACTTTTGAGAAATTGGTGGCACATGATTTGGAACTGGACTCGGGCATTAACGAGAGCACCATTGAGATTGCGAAACGTTTGCCAGAGCTTCGCATTGTGATTAATCACTGTGGCAATATTCCGGCAGATGGCAACCCGGTTGATCCTGAAGGTTTGAAGCTGATGCAACGCGCGGCAGAATGCCCAAATGTGTTTTGCAAGGTGTCGGGGCTGATGGATTTGCGTTGCAAAATTCGGCCTGCGCCGACGGATGTGGCATTTTATACCCCTGTTCTAGATGCTTTGTGGGATATGTTTGGCGAAGACCGTGTGATTTATGGCAGCGATTGGCCGGTGTTGGATTATAGCGAGCGCACGTATGCCGATGCACAGAATTTGGTGCAGACTTATTTTGCTCAAAAGGGTGAAGATGTTTTGGAGAAGTATTTTTGGAAGAACGCAAAGAAGGCGTATAAGTGGATAGACCGTGGGTAACCGTGCAAGGGTGGTGGGTGGGTGCCCCGTCGACAATGACACCTTTTGGTGCGAAAGTGCGTTAGAATCATGTGCAAAGTGCAAAGTGCAAAGGGAGAAGATTTTAAACGCTTAGACTGTTTATTCGAGGATTGATGAAATGGAGATTGTTCCAACAGGTGGGGCGCTGGGGGCAGAGGTTCGGGATGTTGATTTATCACTGGTGCTAGATGATGAGACTGTGGGGCGCATCCGCCAAGCTTTGCTGGATTATTGTGTGGTTTATTTTCGGAATCAAGATTTGAACGAAGAGGATCAGATTCGGTTTACCGATTATTTTGGTAAGGCGGTTGAACATGTGCGCAAACAGCGTGAGCGAAAAAACAAAGAGATTTTTTTGATTTCAAATGTAACAGAAAATGGTGAAGAGATTGGTGCATTGGGTAGTCATGAAGTGTCTTTTCATTCTGATTTGTCGTATTTAAAATACCCGGGAACAATTTCAACGCTGTATGCCGTTGAGTTGCCCTCAGTAGGTGGGGGCACGCAGTGGTGTAATTGTTATGCTGCCTACGAGGCATTGGATCAGGAGATGAAGGATCGGCTCAAGGGGCTTCGTGCGGTTCATCGGCATTATGTTGAGGAACAAAACCCACCAGAATTGATTGATCACCCTGTGGTGCGTACACACCCTGAAACGGGTCGAAAGTCTTTGTACGTGGGGCCACATTTGACAAAGTATATTGTGGGGTTGGGTCGAGAGGAAAGTGATGTGTTGCTCAATAGGATCTATGAACATGCGTCTAAACCCGAGTTTGTTTGGACGCATCAGTGGCAATTGGGTGATTTTGTGATGTGGGACAATCGCCCAACGATGCATCGGCGTGAACCTTTTCCTGAGACGGAGCGCAGGTTGATGAAGCGCACTCAGGTGTTTAATGCCGACGATGTGCCGTTTGAATAATATGTGAGGTGGCGGGTCTCTTCCATCTGACTGATATAAATAAAAAAAGGCTACCGATCCCAGAATGATCGGTAGCCTTGTCGATTTTTACTTGAGATGTTAGACTCGGTGAAGGCGAGTGCCTTTGCTGTTTTTTTGGTCGTTTACCCAGCGAGTACACCATTCGTCAAAGTTATTTTGTACTGACGATGGGTTTTCTTTGCTTTGTACGATAAATTCTGGCCAAAAGGGGCGGCCTGTCGGTGTGCCTGTTTTTTGGAAGCGCAGGTCCATGCTCCAGCGTACTTTGTCGGTGCGGTTGGCTTGTCCTCGATGGGGGGTGTATGCGCTCATAAAGAGGAGGTCGCCGCGTTTCATGATACATTCGGTGGGTTCAATGTTGGGCATATGATCGGGTTTGATCATGGTGCCACCTTCGGGTTGGTGTTCTAATAAACCCAAGGGGACCACACCGGGTAGTACTTGGAGACAGCCAGCTGTTGGATCTACATCAACCATAGGTATCCATACGGTGAGAATTTCGGAGATGTCGGCTTCTTCTTTGGTGACACCCTGATCTTGGTGCCAGGGCACTTGCATGGGTTGGCTGTCGTTGCGCGAAGGCAGATAGGGGCGAATATGTTGGATGGGACTGAGTGTGATTTCTGGGCCAACAATGCTTTCAACCGCTGACAAAAGGCGTGGGTTAAAAAAGAATTCAAACATGGGTTTGGCACGGGCCTTCATGATGTCGAGCGTTCCTGTAATGCGCTTGAAGTTGTTATATTCTTCTTCGCTCAGTTCATTGGCAATGGCAGCCAAGCGATGGCTGAAGGGTTTGTCTGCATGGGGCGATTGAATGAAACCTTCATCGAGCAATTGTTGTGCTTTTTGATTGATGAGCACGTCGTAGTCGTGTTCAATGGCTTGAAAGTCTTCGTCTTTTAAAACGTCTTCTACAATGACGAATCCTTTTTCGCGGTAATGATCCATTTGTGTTTGTGTGAGTGGCATATCCTCTTCCTTGTTATTGTAAACCTAAGACCCGTCCATAGACACGTGTGGCACGCATTTTTAGAGTGGGGTTGCGATCTTTCATGGCGACTTCGAGATAAGGCAAACCGGCACGGTCTCTGACCTTCCCCAATGATTTGATGATCTCGAGTTTAACACCTAAGTTTTTTTCGGGGGTGTATGCATTGCCCAAATAGCGTGCGACATCGCGCTCTTTTTTTCCAATTTCACCCAGGGCATCTGCTGCTGCTTTGCGAATGGTGATGTCTTTGTCTTGTTGGGGCCCGGTTAGTGCATCTGCAAGGGGTTGCACACTAAATTGTGTGCCAATTTTGCGCAGCATACGAACGGCTTCAAGCCGCACGCCGATCACTTTGTCTTTGGGGCGTTTATTGGATGGGTCGCCATTGAGTGCTAAGGAAATGTAGGGTACGGCAAATACGGTTCCGGCCCAGCGAAGAGATTCGAGGACACGTGTGCGCACCGTTTGGTCTGCGTCATCAATGCCCACACCCAATACTTCGAGGGCTTGACGACCGGCTACTTCGCCTAAGCCCAGTGCGGCTTCAAGGCGTACCGCAGCCGATTTTTCGGTGCTGTCGTCCATTGCCCGAAGGGTTAAGAGGGCAGCCATTGGGCCCCCTGCAAGGGATAAACCTTGAACGGCTCTGATTCGCACGGCTGGGTTGGGATCAAACAATTGTACATGAAGGGGCTGCAATTCGGCGGGTACGCTACCGGGTGTTGATATGATGCGGTTGTATTTGGCCCAAGTAGATTCAATGAGCTCATCCAATGATTGGGCATGGAGTGGCTGAAAGGCCATCAAAAGTACTGCAATACCAAATAAAATAATTGGGAAAAAACGCGGGTGGTATTCTTGAGGGGACATGAGTATGACCTCTTGAAGCTTAATCTCGTGAAATGACGATGCGTGCAACCCCTTTGACATTGGCACAGCGGTCCTCGTGCTTGGGGATGAGCAAACGAAGCGGACCACCAAAACTTGCGGGTAGGGGTTGGGCGTCTAATGCATAAATGAACAGGCCTTTTTCTCGCACAATGGACAGTGCAACAGAAGATGAAAACCTGTCGTCATCGGCGTAGAAGGTCGCTTGTGCATTGGGTATATCGGGCAAAAGGGCGTGCGCCCAAATCCCAATGCCTTTGCGGTCTGGAATGAGGGTGCTGACGTCGGGTATTTGGTCTGGTAGTGCTTTGAAATCTTCATAGCTGAGTGTGCGCACGCTGTTTGCATCTTCTATGGTCAATATCGGCGTATTTTGTGTTCCCTTCAGTGCTGTGGAGAGTCGATTGCCTATCATTTCTATAAGACGGGGGTCACTGCCCAGGGGATTGGCAAGGTGTATGCCAATTTGGGGATGTTGTTTTTGCAGTGTGTTGATCCGGTTCTGGAGGTTTTTGAGTTGGTCATCTGGAAGGCCAATAACACAGGGAAAGACGACAATGTGTTCGACATCGGTGGCGGATTGTACGTGTTTTTCTATTTGTTGAAAATCACTGGCTATGACACGATGTGCTACTTGGTTTTCTTCCAAAGTATCGATAAATTGGTACGATAAGGTTTCGCGGTTGTCGGTGCAGACGATGAGGGCTGTTTTCATAGTTTAAGCCATTCTTTCAGAAAGGGAAATATGCCACCCTTTGAGGTGCTTCCGTTTTGGTATCAGGTGATGTTGATCGTGTTTTCTGTGGTTGTACTTGTTGTCGGCGGATCGGTTTTTTGGCGGATGTTGAAGTCGGTTCTTGGTCGGTCGGATTCTGACGATGGCGCGTAAGGTTATTTGAGTTCATTCTTCATATAGTCAATGGCCATGAGTTCAAGCGCGTTCATGAGATATACGTCGCGTACTTCACCTTCGAGTGCATCTGCCATTTGTTGGGCCAGTTTGGGGATTTCGGCTTCCACTTCAATGCGTGCCTGATTAAAGTCACTGAGATTGCCATGTTTTTGTCGGTAGCTGTTGAGCGCTGCCCGAAAGATGGCCATGGCCAGTTTGCGTGGGTCGCCATCTAATATGAGGTCATCTGCCATTGGGGCTCCGTGGTTAAACTGCCATGACGGCTTTGATGGTGGCGTGGTGTTGGTAGTTGAAGAGTTCAAAGTCATCCATTTCAAAGTCATCTATGGATGATTGGCCTCGGTCTTTGATGTGCAATTGGGGCAATGGAAAAGGTTCTCGTGTGAGCTGCTCTTGGACGGCGTCGATGTGGTTGAGATAAATATGGGCATCACCGAGGACGTGAATGAATTCGTGGGGGATGAGGCCGGTAATTTTGGCGATCATGTGTAATAAAACGGAATAGGATGCAATGTTGAGCGGCACTCCAAGGAACATGTCACAGGAGCGTTGGTACATTTGCAATGAGAGTTTGTCTTCTGCGACGTGAAATTGGAAGAAGGTGTGACACGGGGGCAGGGCAACGGTGTCGAGGTCTATTTCGGCAGCATTCCAGGCGTTGACGAGAATACGGCGTGAGTTGGGGTTGTTTTTGATGAGGTCAATGGCGTCTTGAAGTTGGTCAACGACTTTGCCATTGGCCCCTTGCCATTTTCGCCACTGCACACCGTAGATGCGGCCCATGCTACCATCGTTTTCTTCAAGGCCCAAGCGATCTAGGTAGTCTTCGTAATTGCCGTCCCAGAGGCGGTTGCTTTTGAGCATTGCTTTGAGGTCATTGATGTTGTCTGAGCCAGAGACAAACCAGAGGAGTTCTGATACCATCGATTTCCAAACGAGGCGTTTGGTGGTTACAGCTGGGAAGCCATCGGCCATGTTATACCGGGCTTGGAGGCCAAAAGTGGAAAGGGTGCCCACACCTGTGCGGTCGCCTTTTGTTGTGCCATTGTCGAGGACATATTGGAGTTGGTCGAGGTAGGTTTGCATACATGGTTCCCTATTCAGAAACGCCGTGATAGAGCGCGGAAGATTATGAAAGGATTTTGGGGAGGATGATATCGGTATTATAGGGGATTCTTGAGCACGGTCTATAGATTTAGATGGTGCTATTTTTTTCGTTCATAATATACAATGGTGAAGCCTGTGCGCACGTCTTTTTTTAGGATGTGCCATTCGGTTTCGTCAAATTCGGGGAAGTAGGCATCGCCTTCGTGTTCGCCGTCAATATGGGAGAGGATCATGTGGTCGGATAAGGGTATGGCTTGTTTGTAGATTTCAACGCCGCCACAGATGAAGACTTCGTCGGCATAGGTTTGGGCTTTGTTTATGGCGTCTTCTAAGGAGCGAGAGACATCTACTTGGCTGGATTCGGGCATGGTGCGGCTGACAATGACGTGGGGGCGTTTGGGGAGGGGTTTGCTGCCAATGGATTCGAAGGTTTTGCGGCCCATGATAATGGGATGGTTGAGGGTGGTACTTTTGAAGTGTTTGAAGTCTTCGGAGATGTGCCAGGGCATTCTGTTTTTGTTGCCGACGATGCGGTTTTGGTCTAGGGCGGCGATGATGGTCATAAGGCGTTCCTTTTTTGGAAAAGAAAAAACCTGGGGTCATGATGAGGAGAGGTAGGTATGGTTATATTATTGGGCGGGGGAGATGGTTATGAGTGCGTTTGAGTTGATGGTTTCGCCGATGAGGTCATAGGGCATGGCGTCGGTGATTTTGATGTCGATAAAGTCGCCGATGGTGGCGGGGCCGGTGATGAAGACGGCACCGTCAATTTCGGGGGCGTCCATGCGGGTGCGTCCCATATAATCGTAATCTGGGTCATCGGAGACGTCGTCTACGAGTACTTTGAAGGTTTTGCCAATGTGTTGGGTGTTGAGATCGGAAGAGATTTGGGATTGTAGGGACATGAGTTGGTTGAGGCGGTCGCGTTTGATGTCTTCGGGGACATTGTCTGTGAGGTGACCGGCTTGGGTACCTTCTTCGTGGGAGTAGGTGAAACCCACGAGGCGATTGAATTGCATTTCGTCGATGAAGTCCATGAGCTCATTGAAGTGTTCGTCTGTTTCGCCGGGGAACCCGGTGATGACGGAGGAGCGTATGGTGAGGTTGGGGATGCGGCTTCGCAGTTTGGTGATGAGTTTGTGGATGCCGTCTTTTGTGGTGCTGCGGTTCATGGATTTTAGAATAGGGTCGGATGCGTGTTGGATGGGCAGGTCGACGTAGGCGCAGAGTTTTTCTTCGGTGGCTAAGAGGTCGATGAGTTCATCACGCCAACCTGTGGGATAGGCATAGAGCATTCTGATCCAGTGGAGATCGTCAATTTTGGCGAGCTCTTTCAAGAGATCAACAAGGCGAGGTTTGCCGTATATGTCGGCACCGTAGCGCATGGTGTCTTGGGCGATGATGGCGATTTCTTTGACACCCGCAGCGGTCATGCGGTAGGCTTCGGCGATGAGTTTGTCGATGTCTTCGCTTTGGTTTTTGCCGCGAAAGCTGGGGATGGCGCAAAAGGCACAGGTGCGGTCGCAGCCGTCGGAGATGCGTAGGTACGCCCAGTGTTTGGGCGTGAGTAGGTGGCGTGATTCGGCATCGCGAATGGTTTGGATGCGCGAGGTGCCCAGGAGTTGATCGCAGTAGGTGACGATGTCGCGTTCACCGGCGAGGCCAATGATGAGGTCGGCTTCGGTGAGTTCGGTTTCGAGCTCGGTGCGATAACGTTCGGCCAAGCAGCCTGTGACAATGACGCCTTTGCAGGTGCCGTTTACTTTGTATTCGACAGCGTCGAGCACGGTTGCGATGGATTCTTCTTTGGCGGGTTCGATGAAACCGCAGGTATTGACGATAATAACGTCGGCCCCTTCGGCTTCGTCGGAGACGGTATAACCATTGATTTCCAACAGTCTGTGCATGCGCTCGGAATCAACGGTGTTTTTAGGGCATCCTAAGGTGATCAGATTGACTGTGGGCATAATTCCCCTGTGTTCCCCTAAAAGGGGGAATGCATTGGGTTGGTTGAGTGGCTGAGTTTAAGACCCAAAACCACGAAATTTGTTATAAAAAATCAGGGAAATGGTCGCTTTTGTCAATCATTGATCCTAAATCATGAAAAAATACAGAAAACGGCGGGAAAAACACGGAACCCGGCCCAAGGTCACACCCCAAACCATTTGTTTCCGCTATTTACGGGCTGCCATTAGGCATGTATATTCAGGTGCCTGGGCTTATTGGTTTGGGTGTTGGTAGTACAACCGTGTACGTATTTCTTCGATCTGAGTTTGGAGAATTGAATGGGTGATATTGAGTTTCATAATCGGTGGGAAGATGTGGCAGATGGTGTGAAGACTGCATTTGATGACCATGGGTATGTGGTGTTGCGTGGGTTTTTGTCGGTAGATGAGGTGGCGGATGTGCGGCGGGAGTTGGATCGGTATATTGCGCATGTGATCCCGACGATTCCGGTGGATTGTGTTTTTTATGAAGACAAGGATGATCCTGCTACGTTGAAGCAGTTGCCCAATATGCAGGAACACGATGCCTATTTTGAAAATATGTTGCGTGGGGATACGCGGTTTTATCGGTTGGCCGAATCGTTGGTTGGGGGTGTGGTGGGGCGCAATTTGCAATTGTTGCGCAAACCGCCTGTTGTGGGGTTGCCCACGCCGGCGCATCAGGATGGGTATTATTATATGGTTCAGCCGGTGGAGGGATTGACGATGTGGTTGGGACTTGATGTGGCAGATGAAGAGAATGGGGGGTTGCGGTATGTAAAGGGGTCACATCAGTTGGGGTTGCGGCCTCATTCACGTACGCAGACGTTGGGTTTTTCACAGGGCATTACGGATTATGGCAACCCATATGATTTGGAACATGAGCGGATGTATACGGCCGAGCCGGGAGACTTGTTGGTGCATCATGCATTAACGGTTCATCGAGCAGATGGGAACAAGAGTGCTGATAGACCTCGTGCGGCGCTGGGGTTTGTGTATTTGTCGGATCAGGTGAAGGAGAATGCGGAAGGGTTGGAAGCGTATCGGACGCAGTTGGCGGCGGATTGGTTGAAGCAGGGGAAGATTTGAAAGGCGAAAGTAAAAAGTGATAAGGTCAGTACCTCACGAAAACCAATGCAGGGCCAACATTTGCCCAGGCGATCATGGTAGGGGCAGGTCCCCGTGCCTGCCCGAAAGCTAACATATCGATTCGACGCGGTTGCCGCCGGCGCGTTTGGCTTGGTAGAGGGCTTGGTTTAGGGTTTTGAAGGCGTCTTCAGTGGCTTGGCGGGTGTCGGTTATGGTTGTGCTGTCAAAGGCGGTGATGCCGATGCTCATGGTGATGGCGAGTGGGGTTTGTTCAAAATGGAAAGGTTGATTGGCGACAAGCGCGCGGAGTTCTTCGGCGCGTTTTTTTGTGTCTTCTATTGTCGCTGGAGGGATAAATATTATGTCGGTAAGATCAAGGCAGTTGGGCTAAAATAGCACGCACATAGATAATGGTGAGCAACAGCGCACCCGCTGAAAAAATGGCGTACCAAATGCCGGTAAGTTTGCGTATGCGTATGCTGGAGACCATGGCCAAGGCCAAGAGCGCATAGAGGCAGAAGAGGATTTGTTTGAGGGTTTCGTCGGGGACTAAAAGACGGAGTGTAAATATGGCGGGGATAAAGAGTGCGGCATATGTTACCGGCAAGCCCGTATAGTAGTTTCTTTGTTCATCGGCGGTCAAACCTGCGTGGTTAAAATAGGCCAATCGCAAGGCGTTAACACCAATGTAAGCAATGAGCAAGGCAATGGACAAGGTGCCTTTTAGGCCAAAACAATAGGCAAAGATGGCGGGTGCAAACCCAAACGCGCAGATGTCGACTAAGCTGTCGAGCTCTGGGCCTGCTGCTGATGCTTCGGGTGTTCGTTTGGCGCGTTTGGCAAAAAAACCATCGAACAGGTCTATAAGACCTGAATACATCATGAACAATGCCGCAATATAAAATTGCCCTTGTATGGCAAATATAACAGCGCCAAAGCTAAAGAAAAGCCCTGACAAAGTAAGGGTATTTACGGGATCGAGTTGGCGGAGAATGGGAGACATAGGGGCAATGGATAATGAAAGTCAGATTTATATTCTTTGGACGCCAATTTGGGTGCCGGTTTGTACTTGGACCTCAAGATTGGCTTGTGTGTGAGTGATGAGGTCTTGGTCAAAGTTGACCTTGTCGGGTTCAAATAACAAAACCAAGGTGGAACCCCCAAATTGGAAATACCCTTTTTCTTGACCGCATTTGACAGCACCGGGTGTGTGGGTTTGGATGATACGGCCCACGGCAAAACCTGAAACTTCGATGTATGCAAACCGCCCGAAGGTTTCGGTTTCTATGTAGGTGACGGCGCGTTTGTTATGGGCAAAAAGGTCGGGTTTGAGGACCAACGCAAGTTGATTTACAAGATAATATCTTCCGCGAATATCTTTGGGCGGGCTTGCTTGGCCGTCTGTTGGGAAATGAAAACGGTGATAGTCATAAGGTGCCAAACGTACAATGCATGCGGCACCGCCATGAAAAGGACGGGCATCTGATTCTGAGGCCAATAGGGCCTCGATATTGACATGTGATCCTTTGATGGGCAATAGGGTGCGTTCGTCGAGTTGTGGATAGACAAACACTTTGCCATCGGCGGGGGAGCAAAATATGGATGCGTCTTGAACAAAAGGGCGTGATTTGGGTTTGAGCTTGCGCGAAAAGAATGCATTGAGATTGGGGTATTGATCAACAGGTTTTTCGATATCGTTTAAATCGATGTGAAAAGTTTCGATGAACTTTTTTATGTTTTTTTGAGAGGCTTTGCGATCTACCCATTTGCCATATAAACTGCAATACCAACGTCTATTAAATAAAACATTGAGGACATTTCGTACGAGTTTTGAACGTACAATCCAATGTTGGACTTTGAGATGCGCAACTCTCTCTTCTGTCATTTTGCCTGTGCGGCGGTCAAGATATTGGGGAATAAGGTCTAAAGGCACAGTTTATATCTTTATTGAGAGCCGAACAAAGGCATAAAATACAGGAACGATAAATAAGAGACCGTCAAAGCGATCTAAGATGCCGCCCATACCCGGCAGGGTTTGGCTAAAGTCTTTGATATTGGCTTCGCGTTTGAGTGAAGAGGCCACCAAATCACCAAGGAGTGCCAGTATACCAATGAGGGTGGCGCCAACGAACACTTGCCAGAGTGACCACGAGGGTACTAGAAAGTGCATGGCATATCCGACAATCAAACAAATGGCAATACCACCAATAGCGCCTTCATAGGTTTTTTTTGGGCTGATGGCGGGGCACAAGAGGTGTTTGCCTAAGAGCCGACCAAAGCCAACTGCAAAACCATCGTGGCAATTGATGAGTACTATTAAAAAGGCAAACGCACCATAATCTAATTGTACAAGCAAGAGCAAATGTGTGAGCGGAACACCAATCAGGACCATGCCCAAACCCACACTGAGCATGGCATGCATGGGTACTGGGCGTTTGGTAACCACCATGGGTAATGTGATGGTGGTCCAGGCGGCTGCGCCAATGCCTAAAAAGGCTCCAAAAGAAGTGCCAGTGAGGCCTCCTACAATACCGAGTGTGCCCAATATAGGATACAGGCGAAACAATGTGACTGGACCGTATTTAACTTCGATGCACCGTATCAGTTCTTGCCACCCTAAAAACCCAATCAAGAGTGCCGGAAGTAACAACCCCCATGGGCCAAATGCACCGCTGATGAGCATCACATATGCGAGGCCAACCATGATAAAGAGGCGTAACCAATCATTTTTGTAGGTGGCTTTGTCTGATCGGTGTAAAAGCCCCAAAATGATGGCAAATAATGTGCCTGCGCCCACCACCCAAAATAATATGTGAAATAAGGGATATAATAGAGGGTCTATTAGATTGGGATTCATCTGTGTGATACCTTTTCTTGGGGTATTACGCTGGTTTTGGAAAACATATAACAGAGGCCAGTTTTGGATCGTTGGGTGTTTTCAAAGTAGCGATTGGCTTGCTTTGTCAGGTTGGTCTATAGCATGTGACGGGTTGGGGATTTGATGCGAACTATAGCGCATTAATCATAATGTGAATTTTGATAAAAGTCAATGTTTTTTATGGAATTAGATATTGGGTGTTTCGGGTTTTAGGATATGATCGTGTGCGTGTTTTTTGGATTCACTGGGACGTTCTTTATCTCGCTATTTTTGTAATACAAAACGCATATATCGCCACGTGCCATTTTTTAAATAAGTGTGAGGGCGTGTGCCTGTAAGGCCTGCGAATTGTTCAATTGACTGGACGAGTTTGGGTTCGGCAAAGTTGTGTATGAGCGTTTGTTTGTGGTCGTTGTCTAATTCGAGTGCTAGAACGACCGGAGCGGTGATGTCTTCTTCTTGACGTATTGAAAACCCTGCTTGTAAGAGGAGATTTCGCATTTTGGTAACGTTTTGTGCGGGCCTGAAGTCGGCAAATAGAAAGTGGCCCTTGGGGCGTAAGACACGATAGACTTCTTGGAAGAAGGTTTCAAGTGATCCATAACAGTGAGAGGATTCGATGTTGACGACGGTGTCGAAATGATGGGCCTGAAATGGAAGTGCCTCGGCATCTCCGGTTTCAAATGATAAGTTTTGAATGGGATGTTGGGCGCGGCAAAATGAAACAGCTTCTGAAGAGATGTCGATGCCTGTGAGCTGTGCTGGTTTGAGATAGCGTGTGATATAGGATGCACCGCCACCTCGCCCACATCCTACTTCGATTACATTTTTGTTTTCAAGATCAATGGCACTTGCAATGTGGTGGTAGAGGCCAATGAAATATCGGTTGGGTTCATCTTCTTTTTTAAGTGTAAGGGGTGGTTCTTTGGTCGGTGGCGCATAACCATAGTTCATGAAGGTCAAGGAATGGGTGGGGTATTTACGCGCTAAGTATTGGTAACTGCTTCGCCAAAAAAAACGCCGAAAACGCGGTGAGTGGCTTGTGATTTTGAGAACAATAAGATAAAAGAAGAGCATGGTGTATGATTTTATCCTGTATTTTGAAGGCCTTCGGCAATGCCGTTAACGGTGGCTAAGAGTGCGATGAAAATTTCTTCGTCTTGGCGATCTGTTTCTCGCCAGCGGCGCAGCAGATCAACTTGTAAGAGGCTCATGGGATCGACATATGGGTTTCTCAATCGGATGGCTCTTTGCAATGTGGGGTCGTCATCGAGCAGTTGGGTATTGTTCTTAAGATCTAAGATGTGTTCAACTGTGAGTTGGTATTCTGCCTGAATGTTTTGGAAAATTTCGAGACCTGTGTCACCGGCCAACTGGGCATAATGTGCGCCAATTTCCATATCTGTTTTGGCCAGGACCATTTCAATGTCTTCGAGGAAAGAGATCAAAAATAAATTTTGGGTGACCACTTGGGCCACTTGATCTTGGCCGTGGTGTTTAATGGCTTCTTGGAGACCCGTGCCAAGGCCATACCACCCGGGGAGAATTTGGCGGCTTTGCGTCCAGGAAAAAACCCAAGGAATGGCGCGCAGGTCTTGGATGCCATTTTGGCTGCGCCGAGAAGCTGGGCGTGACCCGATTTGCAAACGTTCGATAACATCTATGGGTGTGGCATGTCTAAAATAGTGTAGAAAATGAGGGTGCTCATAGATTAGTTTTCGGTAGGCCTGGCGGCTGCTTTGGGCCATGGTCTCTAAGATGGCAGGGAATGCTTTATTGTCTTGCACCGAATCTTGTGTGCCTGCAGTGGCCTGCAAAACAGCACCCACCATTTGTTCGATTTCACGCACGGCAGTGCCGCGTAGGCCATATTTGGCATTGATGATTTCGCCTTGTTCTGTAACGCGCAACTTTCCTTGTACTGTGCCTTGTGGCGCAGATAAAACGGCACGTTCGAGTTTGCCACCGCCACGACTGACTGTGCCGCCGCGTCCGTGAAAGATGGTGAGCTCTACAGTGTGTTTGTTCATGACTTCGACGAGTGCGGCTTCGGCTTTGTGCAAGGCCCAGCGTGCAGATAGTATGCCGCTGTCTTTATTGCTGTCGGAGTAACCAATCATGACAATTTGGCGATTGCCTCGGTTTTGGATGTGCTTCTTATAAAGCGGGTTTTGCAGCAATTGGTCCATAATTTGAGGCGCGCGATTGAGATCTTCAACTGTTTCAAAGAGTGGGGCGATGTCTAATGTAATGGTGCCGTCGGTTTGGTGGAGACCGCTCCATTTGGCGAGCAAGAGAACGGTGTAAACATCGTCTATATTTTGTGTCATGCTCATAATGAAAGGGCCAATGGCTTTGGGCCCAAATTGGGTTCGGCATGTTTGAATGGTACGAAAGATTTCTAAAGTTTGTGTGACTTCTGAATCATTGGTTTGTTGGTGGGGCGTGTTTGATGTGAATGCTTTGATGAGTATTTCTGCACGCTCTTCAGCGGGTATGTTATCCCAATGGTTGGTGCCCAAGAGTTTGGCCATCACGGTGCGATGCACGAGGGCGTCTTGTCTAATGTCTAAGGTGGCCAAGTGAAAACCAAATGTTTCGGCTCTTCGGAGCAAGCGCTTGAGACTAAAAAGACCTGCCGATGTGCCTTTGTTGTCACGCAAACTTTGTGCGATATTTTGAAGGTCATCGACAAATTCGTTGGGATGTGTGTATTGTGTGCTTTCATCTTTCTCTGTGGCTTGAAGCCGTGCGCGCATGAGGTGTAACAAGACACGGTAGGGCATATTTTGATGCCGCGCAGGAATGTCTGCAAAAACCGTTGGAAAACTTTTTTGATATGCTTTGATGGTGTTGTGAATGGCTGGATTGACTTTGACGCGTGACAAAGATTGACTCAATTGGCGGTAGAGAGTGGCCATTTCCTGTTGGTATTTTTTGAATATGATTGTGCGGTGTTGCGATAGGGTGTGTCGGATGGTTTTGTGCGTGACATTGGGATTGCCATCCATGTCTCCGCCGACCCATGATGCAAAGGAGATCATAGCGGGCAATTGCCATTCGGTATTGGGGGTTCCGTAGGCTTGATTGAGGGCGTCTTCGAGGGTTTCGTAAAAAGCGGGGATGATGGGATAAAGAATATCTGTGATATAAAAAAGGACGTGTTCCAATTCGTCATTGATGGTGCGTTTGGCAGAGGGGTGTTCTTCGGTTTGCCAAAGGGATGTGATTTCAAGACGAATGCGTTCGACGAGTGCTTGATCTTCGCGTGGGATATGGTAGGGGTCTAAGCGTTCGCCAAGCCTTTGGGCGATCCGGTGGTGTTTTTCGAGGATGGTTCTGCGTGTGGCCTCGGTTGGGTGTGCTGTGAAAACGGGTTCGATGTGGATGTCTGACAGCAAGTTTTGCATGTCTTTCAAACTTAACCCTGCGCGAATGAGTTTGCGAATGGCGTCTTCGATGCCCCCAGGTTGTGGCCCAGAGCCCGACCGTAGATAGTCGCGGTTTCGGCGAATGCGGTGAATTTTTTCGGCAATGTTGACCACTTGAAAATAAGTGGAAAATGCACGCACGAGTTCACCTGCTTGGGTGGTATCTAAGGCACTGACGCATTGGAACAAGTGGGTGTCTGTATCGGGTTCTGTTTCGCGGCGGTGAATGGCTGCTATGCGCGCCGACTCGACCTGATGAAAAAGACTTTCGCCCCCTTGTTCCTCGATGACTTCTCCAACAAGGGTGCCCAATAGGCGTACGTCGTTGCGCAAACCGGCATCTTTGAGCGAAAAGTAAATTTCTCGTCTGTTCATAATTAATCACCTAAGTGGCTTTTGTGTGCCAAAGATGGTGAACCAGTGTGGGTCTGGATCGGCTGTAAAGGTTAGTATTTCTTGTGTGGTTGGATGTGTAAATGTAAGGGATTGGGCATGAAGTGCAAAGGATCGATCTGGATAGGGCTTTCGTGAGCCGTATTTGTAGTCGCCAATGAGGGGGTGGCCTATGTGAGAAAATTGGATGCGAATTTGGTGATGGCGCCCTGTGTTGAGCTGGATTTCGAGCCAGGAGATATTGTTTTTATAGTCTAAGCATTGATAAGACAGTTTGGCGTGTTGACCTTCGGGAGGCTCTACAATGCGGCTTTTGCTTTGGCGGTGTGCAATTTGGTGCTCTAAGTGCCCCGATTTGGGCAGTTTACCTTCAGCTAAGGCCCAGTATTGTTTTTGAATGGTGCGGTTGCGAATTTGTTCGGATAAACGGGCGGCACCCTTGGAGGTGCGGGCAAAGACCATGACACCCGATACGGGTCTGTCGAGCCGTTGCACCAGCCCCAAAAAGACATTGCCGG
Source organism: Candidatus Latescibacterota bacterium (assembly GCA_047619225.1). Taxonomy (GTDB): domain Bacteria; phylum Latescibacterota; class UBA2968; order UBA2968; family UBA2968; genus JABIFK01. The sequence goes on along the minus strand of JBLHJX010000034.1, from coordinate 5,042 downwards.
GTTTTTGGTATTTGTCTTTGAGATAGGCTTTGCCCAAGTCGAGCAGATTTGGGTCGCCTGTGTGATCTCCTTGGCTGAGCACGCCAATGGGTTTTCGGACCACGAGTAGGTGGTTATCTTCGTAAAGAATGGTAAGGGGCATAAGCGTTTGGGTGTGTGGTGAGAGATGTTTGGGGTCGCAAAGGTGCGAAAGGGACGTGTCGGAGAAGGAATCTAAACATTGGGTGAGATTTCTGCAACTTGTGGGCACAGTTATGGGTTGACTCTGGTTAAAAAATAGTGATACATGTAAAGTGGAAAAAGGAAAAAGAGAGAATCTAAAACGAAGGCGAGGGGTGATATGAGGCGTTTAGGTCAGTTGTTGATGTGTTTTGGTTTGTTGGGGGTGTTTGGTGTCGGGGCTGATGATGGGTTGAAGACACAGGCACAGGCGGCGATGGTGAAGGCTACGCAGTTTTTTAGAGGTGAGGTGGCAACTGAGGGAGGGTATTTGTGGGTGTACAAGCCTGATTTTTCGGTTCGTCAGGGTGAGAACCCGGCATCGGAGACAACGATTTGGATACAGCCACCGGGTACGCCGTCGATTGGGATGGTGTATTTGGAGGCGTATGAGGCTACGGGAGATACGTTGTTTTTGAATGGGGCGGTGAATGCGGCACGGGCTTTGGTGTGGGGGCAGTTGGCGTCGGGGGGGTGGGATTATCGGGTTGATTTTGACAAAGAAGAAAGCAAGCGGTGGCATTATCGGCGAGATGTGGAAGCAGGGGATAAGGAGACGGGGAAAAGGCGCAATCGCACGACATTGGATGATAACAATTCGCAAAGTGCATTTCAGTTGTTGATGCGTGTGGATAAGGTGTTGAATTTTAAAGATGCAGAGATTCACGGTGCGGTGGTGTATGGTTTGGATGCGTTGTTGAAGGCGCAATATCCCAATGGGGCGTGGCCTCAGCGGTATGAAGAATTTCCAAAGGCTGAGGATTTTTCTGTGAATCAGGCGCGATATCCTGAGACGTGGTCGCGCGAATTTCCAAAGGTACGGTATTATAATTTTTATACGTTTAATGACAATTCGATAGCAGATATTATGGGGATGATGGGGGAGGCGTATCGAACGTATGATGATGTGCGGTATTTGGATGCGGCCAAACGGGGGGGTGAGTTTATGATTTTGGCGCAGATGCCTGAGCCTCAGCCTGTGTGGGCACAGCAATATAATTTGGATATGGAGCCTGCTTGGGCGCGCAAGTTTGAGCCACCTTCGGTGACGGGGGGAGAGACGTTTGGGATTATGCGGGCGCTGTTGGATTTGTATGTTGAGACAGGGGAAGACCGGTTTTTGGCACCGATCCCAAAGGCGTTGGCTTGGGCGAAGCGCTCTTTGTTACCGGATGGGCGGATGGCGCGGTTTTATGAGTTGAAGACGAATACGCCGTTGTATTTTACGAAGGATGAGTATGTTTTGACGTATGATGATTCGAATATGCCGACACATTATGCGTTTAAGGTGTCGGGGAATCGGGTTGAGGGTATTGAGCGGTATTATGACCGGATTGTGAAAGAGGGGCGTGAGGTTGTTTTGGCGGAGCGGGATCGGGTGGCATCGGTGGATGAGGCACAGGTGAAGGCGATTGTGGCGGATTTGGATGATCGGGGGCGATGGATTTCTATGGGGCGGTTTCAAGATCCAAATAATCCACGGGGGCGGGTTGAGGGAGAGGCAATTTCTTGTCGGACGTTTTATGTGAATATGAGGGTTTTGGCGCGGTATTTGAAAGGGGAAGAGTAAAATCTTGTTGTAAATGTGGTTTGGTGATAGGTCTTTTGTGAGTTGCTTGTTATGCCTTCGGCGACCTACTTTTGTAACGACACAAAAGTAGGCAAAAAGTCGCCCCTCAGGAGCCGGGGAGGCTGCACAGCGCAAATACCTTTTGGGGATGCATGAGGGTTCGTGGCCTACGAGATGGGGTGCGGTTACAAAATTGGATGTGGGATGGAATGGTGCGCTGTGCGGATTGATTTATTAACAGGAACTTTTGATAGGAGAGATGGATGGCTGAACTTGAAATACGGCGATTGGGAAGGACGGAGATGAGGCCTCGGGCTTTGGCTTTGGGGTGTGCGTTTTTTGGGCAGAGGGATGGGGTGACGGATGGGGATGCGATTGAGGGGGTGCGTCGGGCGATTGAGCTTGGAGTGAATTATGTGGATACGTCGCCGCTTTATGGGCAGAGTGAGCGGCGCGTTGGGTTGGCGCTTGAAGGAGGGTATCGGGAGCAGGTGTATTTGCAGACGAAGACAGGGACACATCCGGAGCGTCGGCATGATTACTCTGCGGAGGCGACGCGGTGGAGTGTGGAGAATAGTTTGAGGTTGTTGAAGACGGATTATTTTGATTCGGTGTTGATTCATGATCCGAGGGATATTGAAGTGCCTTTTGGATCGGGTGCGGCATTGGATGAGTTGTTGAAGATGAAGGATGAGGGGTTGTTGAGGCATATTGGGATTGGGGTGCGGGAGCATGATTTTCACAAGTGGGCGATTGAGACGGGGCATATTGATATTGTGTTGACGTATTTGGATTATACGTTGTTGAGTCAGTCGGTGGCAGAGACGACGTTGCCGTTGGCGAAAGAGAAGGATGTGGGGGTGATTTTGGCGAGTATTCAGGGGATGGGTTTGTTGGCGGGGGCACGGCCTGATTTGGAATTGGGGGAGCGGCGGTATCCGGGTAAAGGACAGGTGGCGATGGCGATGTGGGATTGGTGCCAAGCGCGTGGGGTGCATATTCGGCAGATGGCGTTGCAATTTTGTTTGGCGGCTCCGATTAATGGGATGGTGATGGCGGGGCCAGCCAATAAGCAGCAGGTGGAAGAGGTGATTGCGGCGGCGACGGCGGATGTGGATATGGATTTGTGGCGGGATTTTGAGGTGGCGTTTGGTGTGGGGATTTAGGGTGCTGGATCAGGAAGGGCACGGGGTGTTAAAATAAAAGAGAATTTGAACCTAAAGGCAGTGCGGAGGATTTTCGGTGCGATTGATTTTGTTTGATGGTTATGGCACGTTGTTTGATCAAGCGATGGAAACGTTGTATGAGACGTGTCAAACGGTGGTGGATGATTTACAATTGGACATGACACGGGAAGCGTTTTTAGATCATTGGGATCGTTATTTTTTTCCGATGATTCGCGAAGGTGAGTTTATGACGTTTTGGGATGCGCATGTCATAGGGCTAAATCGGGTGTTCGATGATTTAGATGTTCAGAGTGACGCAGACGGATATGTGAAGGCATTGTTTGAGGCGTTTGGACAGGTGCCGATTTATGAGGATGTGAAACCGACGTTTCAAGCTTTGAATGGGGTGAAGACGGGGGTGGTGTCGAATGCGGATCATGGGCATTTGACGTCGGCGTTGAAGGCGAATGGGTTGGCGTTTGAGGTGGTGGTGAGTTCGGAATCGGCACGGTGTTATAAACCCAATGCCGATATTTTCTTTGATGCATTGAGGCAGTTTGATTGCAAGGTGGAAGATGCGTTGTATGTGGGGGATTCGCAAGAGGATGATATTGTGGGCGCGCGTCGGGCAGGTTTGAAGGTTGCATGGTTGAATCGGGAGGGTGTTGTGAGAAGAGATACGATACCTGAGCCGGATTATGAGATTGAGAGTTTGGCGGAATTGGTGGAAATTGTAACCACGGATAAACAAGGATAAAATCAAAAAAGCAAAATACTTTTCTTACATTTAGGAGGTGTTGGATGAAACCGACGGAGATGGAAGACTATTTGTTTGATTTGCGGGGGTATTTGGTTTTAAAAAATGCGGTGGATAAGGCGCATTTGGAAGAATTGAATGCGACTTTGGATACGTATTTAGATTTGGAACCGGATAACTGGCGGGGGTGGGTGTATCGGGCCAATCATAGTCCTGTTCGACATTTGCACAATATTTTTGAAATGGGTGAGGCGTTTGAGCGGTTGATTGATCAGCCCGCGTGGATGGATCATTTGAATCGTTTTGTGGGAGGGGATGATGGTTTGTATATCGATGAATCGTTTTTGGATGTGCGCGGGAAGGGTGGGGCGACACGTATCCATTCGGGCGCGCACAAACGACGGATTCGTACGCAGTTTCGGTATCACAACAATGCGTTTCGGTGTGGGCAGATCAATATTTTATTTGCCCTCAATGATGTGGGGTTAGGTGATGGGGCGACGATGGTGATTCCGGGCAGTCATAAATCGAATTTAATACATCCGGCCATTGAAGACCGCCAAGGGGGTGGGACGGAGAGGTCTTTGGACAATGTGAAAGAGGCGGTGCAGGTGCAGCTTGAGGCGGGTGACGCAGCTTTTTTTGTAGATTGTTTGGCGCATGGATCCTCTGAGCGGGTGAATGAGGGCGAGCGGCGTATTGCGATTATTCGGTATGGACCACATTGGGGTAGTGATCGGTATGGGTTTCAGCCGTCGCCAGAGTTGCTGGAACGACTCACGCCTGACCGACGAAAGATTGTGCAGCCGTTGCCACCGCGACGTCCACCGGAAGTTTAGGATCACGGAAGGGTGCGACACTCAACGATTTCAATTTTAATAAAAAACGTCTCGAAATAAGTCGAGACGAAAACGGCATTGATTTGGGCTACATTCAAAAATTATTGGGTCACGCCAGTTCCAAAACCACTGAAATATAGCCCCATGTCAGTAAAAAAATCTGCAAAATATCCAAAGCCCTCTCAATGCCCTGCGCCAAAATCTAAACTTCAAAACCCAAGCCTCGGACACATCCGATACAATGAAATTACGCGACGTACGTCGCAGTATATCCCAAAACACCATACACAGAAAGTTCTTGTATGCAGGTCAGTTCCCGCACTATATTAACCAAAAGGTTCGCAGTATTATCCAAAATGCAGTAATACCGCGACGTACGTCGCATTTTAGAAGTTAGCGGAAAATCGCCCGTCTTTAAAATGGTGTAAAAGAGGAAACTTGATCGACCACCTTGATGAGAGCACAGGTTACAAAACCCTATTCCAATAATG
>JBLHJX010000033.1:0-28885 GCA_047619225.1 Candidatus Latescibacterota bacterium | reverse complement strand
ACCCCATGCTTGCATCCAAACGGGCGAGGGGTTCGCATCCAACAGTATGTTAACAATATGATCTGAACCCGGCGTTGGATGTTCCATATCGCCTTCAAGATCAATGTTGCCCACAAAAATTCTCTGTTTCAGATCCTCTGGTTTTGGATAATCTGATTGATGTTGGATAAGATGAGCATAAACTTTGGCATAGGCATCAATTTGGTCTTCTATCCAACTTGTATTGTGCCACTTAAATCCAGGTATATCACCTCGCCCTTTCCAATGATGCTTGGAACTCGAATAAATAAGCCCCTCAACTTGCCATTGGTAAGTATAGAGCAAAAAGCGATTCATAGAACAGCGATCATCCCCTTCACCATCTGTGGTAACAATGACACGAGGTTTAGGCATGAGGTTGCTTTCTGTTGCGTAAATAGAAAGTGGAATCAAAGAAAAAAGACACACGATCGTTTTTATAAATAAGATCATAATTGGCTCCCCGAAGGTTCATTGTGCTGGCGCGAAGACACACCGTCACATAGATATACTTTTTTAAATGCAATTGCGACACACTTTTCCAAACGATGAATCCTATCTGAAAGATCATCTGGCAACACATAGATGTTTTCAAAATGCTCCCGAGGTGTAATCAAAACATGGCCAGGATTGTTCGGCCACCAATCTCGGCTGATGAAAGCAATGATCTGTGCGTCTTGATAAACAATCTCAGAGGGTCGAATAGCATTGTCCCCCTCTTCAAATCGACAAAATGGACACATGTACTTGTCAGGTGCATGAGGATACATAAGCATATGTTCCTTGATTTTAAACGGATATCTGCAACTTAAGATACCAAAGCAACATCATTTCATGTTGCACATCTGGCGATGCTTGATAAGCATATTGATGAATAGAACCCAGATGACATCCCTGTTTGGCATAAAAGCGACATGCTGGAATATTGATATTCTGCGTTTCTATCTTGAGCTGAGTGCATCCCTTTTCGCGGGCCCAAGTAACCCCATGTTGAAACATTTGAGAACCAATACCCCTTTGTGCGTAATGGGGATGTACACGAATATCCCACAAAACAGCCAAATCATCCCGCCCTTCGCACAAATCCGTATCCGGTGTCCGATACGCAACAGCAATCCCCGCGATGGGCTGATTGTCCTGTATACCTAAAAAAATGCCCCAATTTTGCAAATCAAATTGACCCGCCCAAAGTGTAGGTGTGTTGCCAAAATCCACATCATAATCCTTAATATACGGCGTCTCGAGTTTTTCCTCTCGCAATGCCAACCCGCCCAAACCATCCTGTATCGGATCAATTTCTAAAACAGCTTGAACCTCAAATGCCATCGGAATAGTGGCATATTGGACAAGGCCTTGGGCATAATCTTTTCTATTTCCAGCAACATATCTGTCCCTTAGAATAATATCTTGTGATTGAACTGCCATGATATAACAAAATGTATCGTGTGTCAGTCTTTATATAAGATGAGGCGGTTTCATTTCCCGTTTCGCATTTGGTATCGGGCGACTATATTGGGCCGTCCATAATGTGTTGATACTTAAAACAGGAGTCCAAAATGAAAATACTGCTTCATTATCCATTTGATGAAGATCAGGTGAAAATATTCCAAGATGTGGCAGCAGAATACGACAGCGAAATCTTATTCACAACCGACGATGACGAAGCCATTTCACTGGCCCATGACGTAGAAGTCATGATCGGGTTCTTTAAACCTCCCGTATGCGCCGCAGCACCCCATTTGAAATGGATACAATCTTTCAGTGCGGGCATGGACCACTTCTTATTTCCCGAAATCATCGAACGCGATGTAAAAATCTCAAATGCAGCGGGTTTACATGCCCCACAGGGAGGCGAACATGCTTGGGCGATGTTGCTGGCCTTAGCGCGGGGTATTCGTCCGGGTCTTGAAAACATGCACGAAAAACGCTGGGGCGGCGTAAACGTCGTAGAAGTTTCAGGCGGAACCTTAGGTTTGATCGGTTTGGGAGGGTTTGGTTTAGAAATGTTGAAACGCGCACAAGGGTACGACATGACCGTCTTGGCACTGGATGCAGTACGAACAGAAAAACCCGAAGGCGTGGCAGAATTAAAACAGCCAACCACAGAAAATCTACATGCCCTATTAGAAAGATCCGACGCCGTCATGACGGCTTGTCCGCTAACCAAAGAAACCTACCATCTGTTTGGCGCAGAAGAGTTTAAACGCATGAAATCCTCTGCATTCTTAATCAACGTCACCCGAGGCGGTATTGTCGATGAAGACGCCTTGGTAGAAGCGCTAAAAAATGGAGAAATTGCAGGTGCAGCCTTAGATGTATGTGAAACAGAACCCCTACCAGAAAACAGTCCCTTATGGACAGCTCCCAATTTATTGCTCACACCCCATCGCGCAGGCGCATCTCAACACCGTGCAAGCCGATTATTTGAGTTTTTTGTGCAGAATTTAGAACGATACTTGAAGGGCGAACCCGTGCGAAATGTCGTGGATAAAGAGAGGGGCTTCTAGATCCCAAATTTATAGATAGGACAAAAAAATAGCGACCGCGTGTGCCTCGAAACGCACGCGGTCGCTATTTACATTCAGGTGGCATAGTAGCCTCCAAGCGATCAATTTTTTATGTTTACCCCGGCTTCTTACATTGTTCGTGTACGACGTCGGTCATCTTTGCATTTTATGTGGGCTTAGGAGCCCTGTCAGAAACTGTGCTGACACTTTGTGCGAAAAGATGCAACCGTTGGTTCGTTTTGCGAACGGTACTCGTCGCCTCCGAAAAAACTCGGTCGGCTAAATCAGCAAGCGAATAACATAGTGTCCTCGCTAAATTTGAATATTTAAAATTTAAAAACCATTGCGTCTGCTTCGTCATCTGGGCATTTTGGTTGGCATATTGTGTGCCGAGTCAGATGTTGCACTGACGATGTGTGTACCACTGATGCAACGTAAGCAGTTTGTTGTGTTACGCCCTAAGGTATTGCAAGGTGTATGCCAAGTTATAGCATGCAAATAAAAAAAAGATGATGTGTTTACTAACATTTTATAAATTAAATACTTACGCTCAAAAAAATCCAACCCTACTTTGTATATATTTATTCACATCTGTTCACAGCGCGACATGTATGTCTCAAAAATGAGACATCATGCGCACAGGAGGATCCATCTTGATCGGATTTAGCAGTGATGAGGAACAATTGGCTTTGGAAACCCATTTAAAAACATTGCCCACATCAGAAAACTTTCGCACGCATCTCACACAAATCACAAAAGAACCCCATCCCTTCGGGTCAGTCGCCAACCGACAAGTAGGCGACTATCTCGGCGAAGTCATGCGTCAGGCCGGGTTAGATGTAGATACCTATGACTATGATGTTTACACCCCAAAGAATGACACCCCTCCTTTTGTCGCCTTAGTCACGCCCACACGCATTCCCTTAAACAACCAAGAAAACATCCTCAAAGAAGATCCCTATTCCGCTCACCCAGACCTCACACCAGGGTGGGTGGCCTTTTCTGGGTCGGGTGATGTCACTGCAGAAATTGTCTATGCCAACTATGGTCGAAAAGAAGATTTCGAACGGTTGCGTGACATGGGCATCTCCATCACAGGTAAAATTGTATTGGCCCGTTATGGAATGAATTTTCGCGGCTTTAAAGTCAAGTATGCCCAAGAAATGGGCGCAGCAGCAGTCTTGATGTACACCGACCCCGCTGACATGGGATATGCAAAAGGAGCAACGTACCCCGAGGGGCGTTTTGCCAACGACAGTGCAATCCAACGCGGCTCATTATTGACCTTACCTTACCCAGGTGATCCCCTCACGCCAGGGCAACCTGCCCTACCCGGTGCACATCGTTTAGACGTCTCCGATGTTGCACTACCCAAAATCCCCGTCGCCCCTCTACCCTATGGCTCAGCCATCGAAATCATAAAACGCATGGCAGGGCAACCCGTGCCCTATGCTTGGCAAGGAGGTTTGCCATTTACCTACCGTATCACAGGCGGCTCAGAATTAACCGTCCGTGTCTGTGTGCACCAAACCTGTGAACTCACACGGGCAACCAACGTCATTGGTACACTCTGGGGAAATGAGAAACCCGACGAATGGATCATCTTGGGCTGTCACTACGACGCCTGGGCATTTGGCACATCAGACCCCAACAGTGGCACCGCTATGTTATTGACGCTCTCACAAGCATTGGGTAAACTAAAAGAAGCGGGGCATCACCCCAAGCGCAGCATTCGCATTGCACATTGGGATGCCGAAGAATTTGGCATTATGGGCTCTACAGAATGGGTCGAGCAATTTGAATCAGAACTATCAACCAAAGCCGTCGCCTATATCAATGCCGACATGGCAGCAACAGGGTTGGCTTTTGGCGCAGCGGCATCTCCATCGCTAAAAGGGACCATTGCTGAAGTGACACAATCGGTAAAAAACCCTACAAACGATCAAACCATATACGATACGTGGATGGAACGCATCCAAAAAACGGGACATGCTATGTTTGGCAACTTGGGTGGTGGATCTGATCACTTGCCCTTTTATGTACATGCAGGCGTACCATCGGCCGCCTTGGCCATGTCAAGCGGTGTATCCGTCTACCACTCTGTTTACGACTCGCTCTCGTGGTATGAAAAATTCGCCGACCCCAATTTCATATCAGGCCCTACAATGGCCACCATCAATGGTTTAATTGCCCTGCGTTTTGCCAATGCCGATGTGATTCCTTATTCAGTCACCCAATATGCCACAGATTTTGAAACACATGTCGAAGCGCTCTCACAACGCGCCCAAACATTGGCGTTGGCATTTGATAAGGCAGTGTTTGACGACCCCATTCAAAAACTATCCGCAATCAGCAAACAATTCGAAACACAACGCGACAAACATCTGCAAGGATCCAATGTATTACAAAATATGAATCAACAATTGATTGGTTTGGAACAGGCTTGGTTGCATCCCAAGGGTCTGCAAGAACGGCCTTGGAGCCGGTCTTTATTTGGTGCTGAAGACCCGTTTGAAGGATACGCACCTTGGATGTTACCTGGTTTGCAATGGGAAATAGAACAACAGAGTGAATCTGGCTTGCAGGAGTGGACAGAAATTTATGTTCAGGCCGTGGCGCGGTTGGAAAATCAAGTTCGAAATTTGGTGGGTTTGTTTGAGTAAAAAACTTTTTTTTAGACTATAGAGGATCCGATGAAAATACTATTCATTGTATTGGGCATTGTTGTTTTGGTCATTATTGTCGGCATGATTCGCGTGCAAAGAGCTTCGCGTCCAGAATTAGGTATACAAGAGGGCAAACTTTTACCCTTGCCAAACAAACCAAATTGCGTGGCCACACAAAGTGGTAATAGCACACAACGCATGGAACCCATTCCCTATTCTGGTGATCGAGAAACCGCACAAAATAAGCTGTTACAAATCCTAAATCAATTACCGCGTACAACCCTCATCAAAAACGAACCCAAATATATCAGAATCGTTTTTCGCTCGGCATTTTTTGGTTTTCCCGATGATGTGGAATTTTTATTTGATAAGCATACCATTCACTTTCGAGCCGCCGCACGATTGGGGCACTCAGACTTCGGCGTGAATCGAAAACGAATGGACAACATCACACATCTGTTTGAAAAATGAAAGGTCGTAAGACATGTCAGATGCAACAACAATTGAATGGGTATGTGAAACACAAGAAACGCGTATAGACCATATGTTTGACGCGCTAAATTTAGATTATGATGGATTGGAACACGTCAAAGCAGCGTATGAAGCAGGTGATAAAATTAAAGCTTGCAAAGCCTTAATCGATTATTACCGAGAAAAAGCCAAAACAAACGCACGAGTCATGAAACCCGTTCAACCCGGCAATGGCACACATCCTGCAGCAGAACAAATTTTACAAGACACCTTCACTTTTCAAGATGTCACAGGCACTGTGCCTCGGCAAGCAGATGGATCATTAGACTGGACACATCGTGGCCCTAACGATGACTCAGAATGGGCTTTCTTCTTAAATCGCCACGGCCATCTTCATACCCTATTTCGCGCCTATCAAAAAACGGGCAATCCCGCCTATGTAACACGCATTGATGAGCACATTCGTGAATGGGTATTGGTCAACCCTTATCCCGGTGAACACACAGGAGACCCACGCTGGCGCGGCTTGGAAACCAAAAGCCGCATCTCTGGTTGGGCACAACTCTTTTATGCTTTAGCCGAAGACGAAGCCCTCAAACCTTCTACACGCATTCTCATCCTGTCAAGCATACCCGACCATGCGCACTACACACAGCATTATCACCATACAGGCGGCAACTGGTTGGCCATGCAAATGTGCGCGTTAGCAGATGGCGCACTTCAATGGCCTGAATATAAAAAAGCCACCGAATGGTTAGATTATGCAACCCATACCCTCATGCCTGAAATGGAACGGCAAATTTACCCCGATGGACCCCAAAAAGAGTTATCAAGCCATTATCACGGTGCAAGCTTGCATTCATTTCAACGATATGCCGACCTCTTTGAAAAAGCAGGTCGTGACGTCCCCCCCATGTGGTACGCGGGTTTGGAAAACATGTGGAACTATTGGGCCTACTCCATCCGCCCCGATGGGCACGGCGTATTGAACAACGACTCTAACTTAGACTTTAATCGCCCAAGCGTTTTGCGTGCAGCACCCAAATACAAACGACCCGACTGGGCCTACATTGCCTCCAACGGACAAGAAGGCCAACAGCCAAACGGTTTGCCATCCATCATGTTTTCTTGGGCAGGCCAATTGATCATGCGCAGTGGATGGGATGCCAACGCCCACTGGGGCATGTTTGACGTGGGTCCTTGGGGCATTGGGCATCAACACAACGACAAACTACACCTCTCCATCGCCGCATTTGGGAGAGATATTTTGGTCGATTCAGGGCGGTTGTATTACAAAAGAGACAAATGGCGTGGGTTTATTAAAAGCAGCGCGGCACACAACACCTTACTTATAGACGGTGCAGGGCAAAATGACGACGTAAAAGAATTCACCGAGCCCTTAAGTAAAGATGTCTATCAACTCACCGACACCTTCGATTATGCACGCGGATCTTTCACCGCAGGGTATATCGATCTTGAGGGCGAAGCCACACACACCCGTGCAATGGTTTATGTGCGCGACAAATTCTGGATTGTGGTAGACCGTGTGACAACAGATCGCCCCCGCCAAATTCAAGGCTTATGGCATTTTCATCCCCACTGTACCGTCGAAATAAATGGCACAAGTGTGGCCTCAACAGATGCCGACAAAGGCAACGCCCGCATCACGCCTGTGGGTCACGCAAATTGGGATATTGAAATCATCAAAGGCCAAGAAGAACCCTTCATTCAAGGCTGGTACAGCCGCGAATACAACCACAAAGTGGCCTCATCGTGTTCGGTGTTTAAAACCCATATCGATGGCGATACAACCTTTGCCTGGGTTATTATGCCAGGAAAGGGCGCCATTCCCGCTATAAAAGCAGAGCTGCTCACCGTTGATGATGCGGGTGCAACCGTGAAGGTAGATGATATAACGGTTCATATTCCCATTAAACACGGCCAAACAAAGGTCGAATAACGGAATAATGTTCACCAAAAAGAAATCCCTTCTGCTAAAAAGCAGAGGGATTTCTTTTTTATACCCTGTAGATATATTATATTCATCTGATGGCTCAATTTTCGCGTACAATGAAGTGATACAGGTCACCGCAGTCGATGTTTTTCATTGTTATTTTTAACTTTCCACACTGCACAGCCTCTTATCTATCTGATACCTGATTTTAACCGAGTTACTCATGGATCTTCAATACACATCCTATACCTTACCACTCATTTGTGCCGCCCAGCTTGCTCTTGGCCTGGGCATATACGCGTGGCGACACCGCGATACAAATGGTGCAGGTCCATTTGCCGGTCTGATGGTTGGCGCTGCGCTGTGGTCTTTACTTTATGCGATAGAGCTATCCTTTGTTGACCTGCCTATGAAAATCATCTGCACCAATTTAATGTATTTCGGTGTACTGGCTGTGCCCGCATTTTGGCTCATTTTTTGCAAACATTATTCGGGTCAACAAAGTTTCCCGTGGAAATGGTTACTCATTGAACCCATCACCACCATCATAATGGCTTGGACAAATCCTTATCATGGCTTGTTACACAGCCGACGCTACATTGAGTCGCTGGGCAGTTTTGACGTTTTTATGGTTGAACACGGGTCATTTTTTTGGGTTCACACAGCCTATTCCTATATGCTATTGGTGTGGGGGTCCATATTGTTGGTGCGCCGTCTCATTCACGTGCCCCAACTCTATCGCAGCCAAACCATTGCCATCTTAATCGGCCTGCTCACACCTTGGGCAGGCAATGTGATGTATTTGTTTGGTTTAAATCCGTTCCCACATTTAGACGTGACCCCATTTGCATTTATTATTATGGGATTGGTCATTTTTTGGGGTGCCTTCCGCTTTCAACTCCTTACCGTTGTACCCATTGCACGCGATGCTGTTATCGACGGCATGGAAGATGGCATTGTTGTCTTCGACTCCGAAAACCGAATCATTGATTACAACCCCGGCACCCTTCGTCTCATGAACAGACCCCAGGAAAACCTCATTGGTCGATATGCGACCGATGTGTTCTCCAACTTTCCAGACCTCGTGGCGCGTTTTACCAACGTCGAAAATGCCCATGAAGAAATTGTCATCGCAAATGATCCCATGCCATTGGTCTATGAATTGCGCATCTCATCCCTTCACGACAGGCTGGGTCGGGTGCGCTGTCGTGTTTTACTCATCCACGACATCACTTGGCTCAAAGAAGTTGAACGAGATTTGCGAGCCTCAAAAGAATTGGCCGAAGCAGCCAACAAAGCCAAAAGTGAATTTTTAGCCAATATGAGCCACGAGATTCGCACCCCAATGAATGGCATTTTGGGCATGAGCGAATTGCTCTTAGATACCCAATTAGATGACAAACAAAAAAACTATTTGCAAACAGTACGCAAATCGGCAAATCTGTTGCTCACTGTCATTAACGATGTTTTAGACTTTTCCCGCATTGAAGCTGGCAAGTTAGAGTTAGATCCCACACCCTTTGCCTTAGAAGAGATGTTGGGTGTGGCACTCAACCCTTTGTCCATTCAAGCCAAACAAAAAAACTTAGAATTTCGCCAAAGCATCACCCCTAAAGTACCACGGGTCTTAATGGGAGACCCCAACCGATTGAATCAAGTCATCATCAATTTGGTAGGCAATGCCATCAAATTTACCGAATCGGGTTCTGTTTCTGTTTTGGTCGATTTGGAAAGTCAAACAAAAGAAACCACCACCTTACATATTTCAGTAACCGATACAGGCATTGGCATATCAAAAGAGAAACAAGGTCTTGTTTTTGAAGCTTTCTCCCAAGCCGATTCATCAATGACCCGACAATATGGAGGCACAGGCTTGGGCTTGGCCATTTCGTCTCGCTTGGTTGAACTGATGGGCGGGCGCATATGGATCGAAAGCGAATTGAACCAAGGCAGTTGCTTTCACTTCACTGTCGTAGTTGAAAAAGGAGCCAAAGTCTTAGCAGAACCTTCCAAACCTTCAGAGCAAGGCTTGGCATTAATCCGGTCGGAAATGCGTGTCTTGCTCGTAGAAGACAACCCCGTCAACCAAGCCTTGGCCCAAGGCATTTTGAAAAAACTTGCCTGCGACGTCACCACCGTTCACAATGGACATGAGGCGGTAGAAATCTTTTCAAAACAACCTTTCGATATCATTTTAATGGACGGGCAAATGCCCGAAATGGATGGTTTTGAAGCCACCCAAATCATTCGCACCAAAGAAAAAGAAACCGGCACACACGTGCCAATCATCGCCCTAACCGCACATGCCATGGTGGGAGATCGCGAGCGCTTCTTAGAAGCTGGAACAGACGACTATTTGTCCAAACCCTTTACACCCGGGCAATTGGTAGACATTATCAATCAAGTTTTAGAGAACCAATGAGACAGCAACTGTGAATTGGCAATACACACCCTATACCCTCCCACTCATGTTATCGGCACTTGCTGCCTTAGGCACGGCGCTCTATACCTGGTATCGTCGCCTCACTGTCGATATGTGGTGGTTTATGGGCATTATGCTGTCATCAACCGTGTGGGCAGCGGCCTATGGTTTAGAAATGGCCAGTGTCGATGTTTCCACCAAACTATTTTGGTCAAACATCGCCTTTATAGGCATTGTGGGTGTGCCCGGTTTTCTGGTTGCATTTATGTTACGCTATCTGGGGCGTCCAGCACCCTATTTGTCATATTTGCTCATTGAACCCATCTTAACCACTTTAATCACCTGGACAAATTCCTTCCACGGTTTGTTATATAGCCGCATAGGCATTGACACCTCACAGGGGTTTGCCGTTTTAGACACCCAATATGGTACCTACTTTTGGGTACATGCCGCTTATTCCTACGTCATTATGGGGTGGGGCTCCCTTTTAATGGCGCGGTTATTAACACGCGCAGACCGCCTCTATCGCAGACAAGCAGCAACCCTTTTGGTTGGCATCTTGTCACCTTGGATGGCCAACGCAATCTATTTGTTAGGATTCAGCCCTTTCCCTCGCCTCGATTTAACACCGTTTGCATTTACCATAATGGGCTTGTCGGCTTTTTGGAGTTTTCTGCGCTTCCATTTTTTAGACGTGATACCCATTGCACGCGATCGGGTACTTGAAAACATTGAAGACGGTGTGATGGTATTAGATATTCAAGACCGTATTGCAGACATGAATCCATCTGTACGACGCATTCTTGGCCTGACACAAAGCGAGGTGATCGGCTTGCATGTTGCCGCTATTTTGACCGACTATCCGACACTCGTTAAACAACTCCAGCAAGGCACCGACTTTGAACAAGAAGTTGATATCACAGGCAAATTGGGTATTCAAACCTTTGAAGTTCAAATGACATCTCTACGCAATCGAAATGAAGAAATCATCAGTCGATTGGTACTCCTACACAACATCACCCACCTGAGAGAAGCACGAGATGCCGCAGAACTGGCCAGCAGAGCCAAGAGTGACTTTTTGGCCAACATGAGCCACGAAATTCGCACGCCGCTAAATGCCATCATTGGTTTCTCTGAAGTACTCGAAGACAACACATTTGGAAATTTAAATGACAAACAATTCCGATATATAAAAAACGTCTTAAACAGCGGCCGGCACCTCTTAGAATTGGTGAATGACATTCTCGATTTTTCCAAAATTGAAGCCGGTCACATGCGGCTGTCTCGTTTTCTCTTTCTGTTGGGAGAAACCCTTCGGAGTGTCGTAATGGGGTTTGAATCCCAAGCCAAAGAAAAAGGCTTAGACCTCAATTTAAACATCGCAGAAAATGTACCTCATAAACTCATGGGCGATCCTGGTCGGTTGTCACAAGTGCTCATCAATTTGCTCGGTAATGCCATCAAATTCACCCAAACAGGTAGCATTACACTCAATGCCAGTCTTGTCATCGAAAAAGTAGCCACTGTCACGCTCTTATTCGAAGTCATCGATACCGGCATTGGCATTCCCGAAGAAAAACAAAAGGTCATCTTTGACGCCTTTGCACAAGCCGACACATCGACCACCCGTGAATTTGGCGGCACGGGATTAGGACTGGCGATTTCGTCTCAATTGGTAGATATCATGGGTGGAAAAATAGGTGTGGAAAGCCACGAAGGCGAAGGCAGCCGTTTTTACTTTACAGCTGTATTTGGAAAAGAAAGTTTGGATGCAGAAAATACATCAAGCAGTGGAGAAAACGCAGCAACCTAACAACGGCAGAGTCACAAAAAATGCAACAAACAACACCCTCCTCTGATCACACGGTCAGGGGATTTTTTTTGCTTAGTCTAAAACATCTGGAATAGCCAAATATAGATATTATTTTGTTCGTTCAATCAATAGACAATTCCTCGAACCAAGAGCTAAAAAGTAAAAACAGATTGGTTGGTTGAAAAATTCCTGAATCCTGTGTATATTTTGGTGAACTTACATTACCAATGGAGTTTGTGATAAGGGACAAATAATGACAGAGCTCGCAGAAAGAATTACAGTAAACCCAGAACAATGCGGTGGACGCCCTTGCATTCGCGGAATGCGGATTCGTGTTTCGGATGTTTTGGATCTACTTGCTAATGGGTTGACAACAAACGAGATACTTGAGGAATTGCCAGACTTGGAACGTGAAGACGTATCTGCTTGTTTACGTTTTGCCAGTCAGCGGCTTGATCATCCTGTGATTGCGGCATGAACATTTGGATAGATGCACAACTTTCACCTGAAATTGCTGAGTGGATTTCGAGCACATTCCAAATTGAAGCACATTCAGCACGTGATTTAGGGCTTCGGCACGCTATTGATTACGATATATTCTGGGCCGCACGAAATGCAAATGCCGTTGTTATGAGCAAAGATAAAGATTTTCTAAATTTGCTTGAACGATTTGGCCCACCGCCTCAAATCCTTTGGATTACCTGTGGCAACACATCGAACGCTTTTTTGAAAGTGCTTTTAGAAAAAACGTTGAAAAAGGCTTTGGAACTTCTTGAGCAAGGTGAACAGCTTGTAGAAATACAAGATGCACGATAAGGAAAAATCCTCTGATCACACGATCAGAGGATTTTTTGTTGCTTACAGTTTAATATTTTGTTGACTATATTGTTTCATACTTGAACCAGAGGAGATTCATATGCCATTGTGTTACGACCCAAAAGAAGCACTGCGCGTCTTATCAAAAGCCGATAAAAAACTTGGGCGACTCATCAAGCAAGTGGGAGACTTAGACATCGATCCCCCAGCACGTCTAAACCCCTTTGAGGCCCTTTTACGATCCATTGTTCATCAACAACTATCGGGCAAAGCAGCAACCACCATTCACGGGCGTGTCAAAGCACTCTTCCCAGGTCGCGTCATCAAACCCGAAGAGGCCATTGCAATACCCACTGAAACACTGCGTGGAGCGGGCATGTCGCACGCCAAGGTCGCCGCAGTAAAAGACCTGGCTCAAAAAACCGTTGAAGGTCTGGTACCCACAGGCGCGCAACTGCGCAAAATGCCCGATGAAACCATCATCCAGCGCCTAACCCAAGTGCGTGGCATTGGCGAATGGACCGTACAAATGGTACTGATGTTCCAACTCGGCAGACCCGACGTTTTACCCGTCAAAGACTTGGGCGTACGCAAAGGATTCATGATCACCTACAACTTAGACGACATGCCAGCCGAAAAAGAAATGACCAATTACTGCGAATGCTGGCGACCCTATCGATCCGTCGCAAGCTGGTATATGTGGCGCGCTGTAGATTTAGCAAACGAGAAATAAATCAGGAAGAAGATGACACGTCTTTTCTTTCTTCTCCCTTCTTCCTTCTTCCAGCCCAAAAAAGAGGTCCCAAATGCCAACCAAGACCCAACCCAACATCATCATGATCCTAAGTGATCAACTACGCCGACACGCATTAGGAGTCCACGGCGACCCCGATGCACGCACCCCACACTTAGATGCCTTTGCAAAAAGAAGCGTTCGTTTTTCCAACGCGTGCTCGACCTACCCCATTTGTGTGCCGTTCCGTTTCACACTCATGACCGGTGAATATGCCCACACCCGCAAAGTACCCGGTATTGAATATGCAATGTCACCTGCCGAACGCACCTTAGCCGACGAGTTCAACGACGCAGGTTATGAAACCGTGTACGTAGGCAAATGGCACTTAGACGGTGGACACGGCCGCTTGGGATCAGCCGTACAAGTCAACCGCGTTCCCGTGCGCAGATCACAACAAGGCCGCTGGCAAAAATGGTACGGTTTTGAATTGCGCAACGGCCCCTTTGACACCTGCTATTTTGAAGACGACGATCCCACACCCAAAAAAATTGAAGGCTATCAAACAGACGGCCTATTCGACTTGGGAATGAACCACGTCAAAAACCGCTCAGACGAACGCCCCTTCTCCATGATCATCTCCGTAGAACCCCCACACGACCCCTTTGAAGCCCCCGAAGACTTACAAACCGGCTGGGAAAACCGCGACATTACATTACCCGATAATTTCGACGTCGAAGATCCAGAGGCACGAAAACGATTCATCCTACACCGCAAACGCTACAACGCAATGGTCGAAAACTTAGACAACAACATGGGGCGACTCGCAACCTTCTTAGATGCCGAAAACTTGACCGATAACACAGTGGTTGTCTTTGTCGCCGACCACGGTGAAATGGGTGGCACACACGGCTTGCGCGGCAAACAGTGGCCTTATGAAGAATCCGTCGGCGTGCCATTGATGGTCTGGGACCCACGCATAAAAGAACGCGGCGGCACCACCATTGACGACCCAACCTGCACAGAAGATCTCTTTCCCACCCTATTGGGCTTGGCAGGTTTGCGCCCCAAAAATCCACTTCAAGGCACAGACCTCACCCCCCTAATTCACGGCAAAGTTGATCGCTTAAATCGCGACGGTGTCCTCTTAGAGTTCGTAGCCGAATTGCGCGAGCGTGTGGTTTTTTACGACGAAGTCTGGCGAGGTTTTCGCACCCGGCGATTTAAATACACTGTCAAAGGCACCAACATGAGCGGGCACCCCTGGCAGTTCTTCGACTTAGAAAAAGATCCCGGTGAACAAAACAACCTCATCGAAGATCCCGCTTACCGCGATGAAATCACCAAACACCACCAAATGTTGTGCGACAGAATGATCGAGACAGAAGATCACTTTGTGCTCTCACCAGCATTTGAATGTGAAGGTGTAAATGTGTGGGAAGAGTAGCATTTAATAAATCCAAAAAGGAGACCAACGTATGAACACAAATGGATCTGTACACCCCCACGGAACACGAGAACGGTTGCCACGAGAAGTATGGGTCGCCAGCATTTGCCAAGCCAAGTTACAGGCACAAAACCATGAAGAAATGATCCAAAAAATGTTGGTACGAATGGAACAGCTCACTCTATAATTCACATCTCTTGCGCGGCTCTCCGATAACCAAATGCAATCAGCAAAACAAGCGCACTACCCAAGCGAGCAAGCCCCGCAAATGCAAAAGCGGCCCAATATCCGTGCTCAACAATAAGGAACCCAGCCCAAATACTTCCTATTGCCGAAAGACACTGGAAACCCGTTACCCGCAAACTTTGCATTCGGCCCCAATAAGGACGCGACAAGCTGTTGGTCGCAAACGTCATCTCAGTAGGTGAGGTCAGTGATTCAACCGCCGTGGAAATTAGAAAGAGGGCCACTGCAATAGGGAAATCGAGCCACAACCCCATCAAAGTAAGTGCCACAGCGCCTACTGCACGCAAAGGCACAATCGTCATAATCGGGCCAAACCGACGAGACATACCCGGTGCCGACATGGTCAACGGCAACCCCAATACCATACCCACAAAAAAGACCGTGCCAATAACAGCCGTCGGCACATGTAACTCTTCTTGAAAAAACACATTGAAAAACGAAAACGACAACCCCATTGCCAAACCTCGAAAAGCACTCGTGGTGGCAAATATTAAAAGATTTTTGTAAGGTATCGGTGGTTTATCTGAATCACTGTCCGCCTTAGGTTGAGGAACATGAGACTGCATACCCAAAAGTGGAAGAATAGAAATCAATGAGCCTACCGAACCAAGCAACAACGCGTATTGAAACGGCTCAGGTGAATCTGTTGATATGCCTGTAAAATAACTCATCAAATCAGGCAGTGCACCTCCCACAAGGTTCACAACCATTCGGGTAATCACCCCAATAGACATCCAAATGGCAATGGCTTGTCCTCTACGCTCAGGCGATGCATTCTCGGCCAAAAACGGGATAAAGCTCACAAAAATAAACCCACCACCCGCACCACCAATACAAGAAAACACCAACAACATCGTGCTATCAGTCACAAAACAAAGACCCAAGTGAGAAACCGTCATACACAATGACGCACCAATCAAAAAAGGCTTTCGGCCAAAGCGATCACTTAGAAAACCCGTTGGAATGGCCACCACACCCGAGGCAAGCGAAAACACACCAATCATTTGGCCAATGAAGTCCTCTTGATAACCCAAACGAAGCAGATACAAATTGTACAACAACATAAAAAGTGCCATTCCTGAAAAAATAGGAATGCCAAAAAGATAAAACCGTTGCACATTGGGGTTGTATTCACGCAGATCAAAACCTGCAAACCATTTTTTAAGCATCAAGAGATCCAGTATTTGACCCATAAAAGTTAATGACACAAATATTAAAACTTTCAGATTATTACCACAGTTAATATACAAGCAAGTCCTAACCGGAGTTAAAAAAGATGCCAGACCTAAGCGCAAACCCAACCTTAAAAGACTTCCAAAAATACGCACAAGAATTGGAAAATGAACGCGGTTTTTCTGATCAAGATGTGCTACAAAAATGTTTGATGTTGGGCGAAGAAGTCGGCGAACTCTTTAAAGTAGTACGCAAACGTACCAACATCAAAATCGATCCCAATTCAAAGGTAGGAGAAGCGGGCGAAGAATTGACCGACGTCTTCATCTTTTTACTCGCAATCGCCAACCGACTTGACGTCGATTTGGAACAAGCTTTTCGCGACAAAGAGGAGAAAAACAAAACACGTGTGTGGAAATAAAGTGTCAGGTGGTTTTTTATGTGCAGATTTTAAAGCGTCTGTTTGAATGAACGCAACAATACACTCAAGAGGTGGCACACGCATTTAATAGGAGCAATTGTTTTATTTGTCAGAGACACCGTTCACGATTATGAGGTAGCAAAAGAAATGGGCACCGATTGTGTATTGGTAGCTTGCGGTCATCAACCCAAAGAAAAATTGGAAATGTGTGGTGTACAAGTATTAAACCGTGTGAAAGACGTACTCATTCTTTTAAACTGAAGAGGTAACTGTGGGATTTTTAACGTTAACAAATGGCACTCAAATACCACAATTGGGTTTGGGCACATTCAAGCTACAAGGATCATCTGGTACCCGCGCGGTTCAATCGGCCCTACAAATGGGTTACAGACACTTAGACACAGCAGCAATGTACGACAATCACAAAGAAGTGGGTGAAGGACTACGCCAATCAGGAATAAACAGAGCAGACGTGTGGATCACCTCTAAAGTCTGGCGCGATTCCCTACAATACGACACCGTACTTCGCGAATGCGACAAAGCCCTCGCCGAGCTGGGAACCGACTACCTCGACTTATATTTGATACATTGGCCAAATGAAGACATCCCCCTCGCCGACACATTTAGAGCATTTGGCCGCTTATTAACTGACGGAAAAATTCGAAATGCCGGTGTCGCCAACTTCACCGTTGCCCGACTCAAACGCGCCCTCTCCGCAGCAGAGTTTCCCTTGGCAATGAACCAGGTAGAATATCACCCCTATTTAAACCAAGAACACCTGCGCACATTCTGCCAAGAAAACGGAATCGGTGTCACAGCCTACTGCCCAATCGCACGCGGCGACGTCATCGACGACCCCATCTTTCAAAATATCGCCCAAACCCACGGAAAAACACCCACACAAGTAACCTTGCGCTGGCTCTTGCAAAAAGGCATCGTCGCCATTCCAAAATCTGGCAACCCAGATCGACAGCGTGAAAATTTTGAGGTATTTGGTTGGCAATTAAGCGAAGAGGAAATGGCACAAATTGAGGCCATCAAAAAACAATATCGCCTGCTCGATTTACCTGCCGCAGCATTTTGGGAAGATGAATAAGCCTACTTGACCCACAGCTCAAGCGAAGTTCTACTTTTTATTTTCAAGAATGTCCTTACGGAAACACAATTTCATATCAAACATATTTTAATTAATAACAATCGTTTATAATTCTATCCTATTAATTTTTGAACTTATCAGATTAAAAGCGGGGATCAAAAAGAACCACTAATCAACTGGTATAATGGTCGGAATGATCTGGCGACCCTTTCGGCGGTAAACGTTATGTGTCATTCAACGGGCAAACCAACAGACGCCAACAGCGTAATAGGCCGCCATTCAGGTTCCCCAGGGTCCGCCCAAGGTGCAAAATGTTGGCTCATCAATTCTGCCCAATTCGGTGGTGTATGCGACGTTTTCAGAGACGGTTGTGCGGGCGTTTCTTCCTTAACACGCGGCTGCTCTTGATAAAAGAAAAGCAAGTCTTCATGAATCGCAATCAAACCATACTTATCTCCACCCCCCGGGCGTTCTTCCTGCAACTGATAATGATAAAAAATATAACTGCTCACCTTCTCAGGCCGCAACCGAATCACACGCCCATAAGGCATCTCCACAGATGTCTTACGTCGCCAGTGTTCAACACCTTGTGGTCGACTATAATGAAAAATATCCATCATCGGCACCCAATAGCGCACATCCAACGAACCGTTCGGCCAAACCTTCAAACAACCACCCAAATCCCCAAACAAATCTTCAGGTGACACAGACGATCCAACACTTTCCACATAAAGAAAAAGGGTCGCGTCCCATCTAAAAAGGCTCACCGTCAGAAGCGCACTCATTCGATCTTGAAACTGATTAATAATCTCAATACAGTTTGTCACATCAGTAACATCAGGTTTGAGTTCAGCGCGATAAACACCACGTACAACTTCATTTTCTTTGGACATAAATCACCTTGTATTAAGATAGAGAATTGCTCTTAGCCCAACGATTGTTCGACACCCATTTTACCGCAAGAAATCCGCAATCCGTTCACCAATAACCATCGCCGTAATATTCGTATTCGCCCGAATACAATCCGGCATAATAGAGGCATCTGCAACGTATAGTCCCTCAACCCCGTGAACTTGACCGCCTCCATCAACCACGGCCATAGGGTCTGAAGCAGATCCCATTTTGCAAGTAGAAGAAACATGGTGACTCGTAGAAACACCCCGCTGCATCCAAGCATCCAAAGCAGCATCGGTAGACAAATCAGCGTCCGTTGGATTAAGACGCTCATCTATGATGTCTGTAAAAGCTTCATCGTTGGTCATATGAACAACAAGACGTACAGCTTCACGCAAACGATCCCTATCAAAAGCTTCCGTTAAAAAATTGTAATCCAAAACAGGTTGCACTTGTGGGTCAGACGACGCCAACTTCAACGCACCAGAACCAACAGCCAGATAAAGCGCAGCCACAATAAAAAACCCAATGGGTTTGGTATCGCCCGATACATCATACCCTTCTATTGTGGCAGATGTGCCCGGGTGAACAAACATATCATTGCGCAAATGTGAACCCGATGCCGTATACCGAAGCCCCACCTGCAACCGAGGTTCCGTACCATCCATTAAAAAAGCTTCCTTCTCACGAAACATCAAACGCACCTGCGGATGATCTCTTAAGTTTTGACCCACGCCCGGCAAATCACACACAACAGGAACATCCATTTCCTCAAGGTGATCGGCCGAACCCATACCCGAACGTAAGAGAATATGAGGCGAACCAATAGCCCCCCCACACATAATAATCTTGTCCCCATAAATATCCGACACTTCCTGATGGCGTTCCACCCGAATACCCACCGCACGCTGCCCCTCAAAAAGAATGTGATGAACCAAACTATCCGCCTGAATCGTAAGGTTAGGCCGGTGACGTGCCGGATTCAAATAACACAGCGCCGTACTCTGGCGAATACCCCCCGGATTATTCAAAGGCAACGCCCCAACCCCCGTAGAGCCCGGATCATTATGGTCTGGACAATGCGGATACTCAGCAGACCGACAAGCCTCAAAAAACGCACGCTGCTCAGGCACCCACTCCTCAGGCCTAAAACGACGCGCCCGAATCGGTCCATCCGAACCATGATAAACATCACTGAAATCTGGATCTGTTTCATTCTTACAAAAATAAGGCAAAAGATCCTCAAACCTCCACCCATCCATACCCCAACCATCATAATCTTCTGGAACCCCCCGCAAAAAAATCTGAGCATTCACCGCTGTCGACCCACCCGTCACCTTACCCCGAGGAATAAATATCCCAGGCGACGCATCCGTAGCCCGCGCCGTATAATCCCACCCAAACTTCGTCTCCCGCCCAAAAGCCCGCGCCCAAATATTGCGATCCAAACCATACGCATACTTTATCTCATCCGGCACCTTGTCCAACTCCGGAAAATCAGGCCCCGCCTCCAAAAGCAAAACCGATCGATGAGAATCTTCACTCAACCGAGTCGCAAGAATAGCCCCCGCCGCTCCCGCACCCACAATAATGACATCATATTGCTCACGCATTGTATTCCCCACCTATTTATTGATTCTATACCAAAAAATTCTTTTAACTCACCATCCGCACCGAACCACCCACGATTTTCCGCATCAATTCCGTCAATATTTTCCTAATCAATATCAGGCACAATATATCCCACGCTTTGCGAATGGCCATCCCACCCAACATCAATTTCCAGAGCTTCCATCATACATCCACTATCAATATTCGACGTTCGACTCACAATCGTCAATCCCAACTCATTATCCCCACAAAAGGGAGGACACTTTGCCAAATCAATTTCATACGCAATATGAGGTGACACGTGCATACCCTGATAACGCGTATCTGCTGCAACATGAATATTGGTCTTTTTCCGCTCAAGAACAGCACCCTGTGAAACTTCAACCCCATTGAGGTCAATCCGCACAACATCTTTCTCATGCAAATTGTAAATACGAAATCTCAAACGCCCAATCAAAGATTCACCACCACGACCATCTGCCATCCGAAATGGAAAGCTTTGTCTTTGATTCAAATTCTCCGCACCAAAATGAAGCGTGCGCCAAGTCTGATCAGCACCCGATGGGGATTGTTCTTTTCGCCAAATGGGAAGAAAAAAATACGAAGCCTCACCTGTCCAAAGTGACTCCGAATTTTGTTTGATCATATCATGAACACGTTTGACGTAAGACGGATTATCAATAGTCTCACAACAAAAATTGAATGAATAGATACCATCAGCACCCCAAGTATAAAAATTGCGAAGCAACCCGCGCACATGTGCATCTGAGAAAAAGACCCGTCGATTGAAATTCACCGGATTGGGTGTATACGCATTAATCGCACGATGATCCACCCATTCAGCAGCAAATGGATTGATACAGGGATACACACCACAATCCACCAAAAAAAGTCCACCCATTCCTGAACGGATGCTTCAACTTGACCTGGCACACACTGATGGAGCATTTGAATACCGTCATCATTGCAAATAACAAGTGGGTCTTTCATAAGATCCTTTTTATAAAGGCAAAAATTCAACCAACCGCTTTTGGGCATCAAACCCTGGCGCACCAACATATTGTACTGCGCTACGACTCATAGTATCTGCATGATCAAAATGAACATGACCACAAAAAACAGCAATCAAGTTATCAGCACCAGCCACCGTGCGGGCAAATTCAAGCGTCGAAGACAAATCCGCATCCGTCCGCCACCGTTCCCGCCTTTCAACAGACCAGTTGGGGTCACCAATGAGAATAGGATCTTTCCACTTTTCAATCGTTCGATCACGTAATGTCGGCAAACTAATAGGAATATGCGTCAACAGCACAGTAGGCAAATCCGTTTTCAGTTTGCTCTGCACAAAAGCCAACTGTTCTTCCGTAACTTGATATGTAGAATCATCAACCAGCAAAAATTGAATACCACCTATCACATAACTGGCATGTGAAGCTTCACCTTTGGTAAGCGGATCAAGCGCAGGCCACCAAACAGAACGAAGTTCCTCACGTCCTTGAATATGAGGATACCACCAATCATGATTTCCCGACGTATACAAAACCGGCACATCAACTTGAGAAATAGCCTGACTCGCACTTTCAACAGCCGCCTGAGACGGATAGTGAATAATGTCTCCCGTTAAAGCCACAAGATCAAGAGACAGTGTCGAGGCTTCGGCCATCAACGCATGAAAAAAAGCTTCACGAGGCACATTACGCACGCGATGTTTTTCACAAGCACCAACATGCTCAGCATCTCGCTCATCAATACAACAAACATGTGCATCCGTAATATGAAGCATTCGCACCGAAGATGGAAGACCCTCAACATGAATGGTAGCCGTATTTGGTGTCCAAGTATGTGTCGTACGCATGACTTATCCTTTTTAAATGAAAGCGTGTTTTCTACGCGCAGCTCCGCTGCTTATTATAGGCTTCGTCTGTGCCGTGATCGTGGTTTAATAATGGTTCTTCCTCGGCTGCCCCGGTGCATATGCCAACGCCGTCGCATCAAAACTCTTCCGCATCAAATCCAACAACACATCCCGATGTGCTGGATCTTCCGACAAATCGTTGTGCTCCCAAGGATCATTTTCCAAATCGTACAACTCACAAACGTCCTTCCCATGATACCGCACCAACTTCCACTTCTTATCCCGATACATCGTACCGTGTGTCTGATCTGGATACGCAATCGCACCAAAAAACTCCGTACGCACAAACTCCCGATGATCACTCACCTCCCCTTTTAGCACCGGCATCAGCGACTTCCCCTGCACCCAATACGGAATCTCTTCCCCCACCGCCTCATAAAATGTTGGCACCAAATCAGTCAACTCAACAAGTGCATCAGACACCACATCTTCCCCAAAATGCCCCGGCCAAGAAACCATCAACGGCACCCGTGTCAACCCTTCATAAAACCGACACCCCTTAAGCACCAACCCATGATCACACAACATCTCCCCATGATCACTCATAAAAACCACAATCGTATTCTCACGCTCACCCGTCGCCTCCAAGTGATCCAAAATGCGCCCAAACTCAAAATCCACCAACTCAATCATCGCATAATACGCCGCCTGCATCACCTTATGATCACGCGCATCCGGATGTTCCGGCTCCGACTGAAAATCCACCCCCGCAGCCACCAATCGCTTCTGCGTCACCAGATCACCCTCTTCAAAATGCGCCCCAGGCAATGTATCCGGATCATACCGTTTATAATATTCATACGGCGGATCAAACGGTGCGTGCGGATCAAACGGATTAACACTCATCAACCACGGCTGCCCCTCATCACGATTCTTATCAATAAATTCAATCGCCTTCTCCGAACACCAATGCGTCTGATGCAAATGCGGCGGGAAATTATCCCGTTCTTCCGTCGGCACCTTAATCCCCCCAAACCGCGCCTGCTTGGCCCCCTCCAAATACGTCGAAATATCCGTCGGCATCGCCATCATCCTATCCGGCTCCACCCCCTGAGACCGCAACCACTCTGCATAATCGTGCCCATACCGACGCGGCCCCTTATGATCATGACTATACTGAAAATACCGATACCCATCATTCACCCGAGGCTCCTGCCCCTCTGCCGCCGTCGAAAGATGCAACTTACCCGCCAAACCACAATCATACCCCACATCCGCCAACCGCTTTGTCACCAACCGGTCTTCATAATACCGCGGAAACAACGGATTCCCATTCTGATTTACCCCAATAGCACTCGGATACATCCCCGTCAAAAAGCTCGACCGACTCGGCGTGCAAATCGGGCTCTGACAAAACGCATGCGTAAACGTCACCGCCTCCTTCATAAACCCATCCAACCGAGGCGTGTTTATGTGCGGGTTGTTCAAAGCCCCAATCGTATCAAACCGCTGTTGATCACTGCAATACCACAAAATATTCGGTCGCCCACCCATCGTATCTCCTTTGTCTCTATTAAAATTTACAAAACCCCTCGCCTACCCCATCACACCAATCCACCTCCGATTTTCCGCACCATTCCATCCCACACCATACTGTTTAACAACACCTACTCCCGTAGGCCACTTCATCTCTTGTCCCCACCGCAGGTATTTGCGGAAAATCAGCCCTCCCGGCACTTGAGGGACGGCATTTTTTGCTTACTTTTTGTTGCTGCTGACAAAAAGTAAGTCGCCGAAGGCAAATCAAAAAACAAATCCATAAACGGATCAGGCGCTAAACGACATAAATCCTAACATCACCCACCATATATACATCCAACAACACATCCAAGCAAACAAAAAGCCCCAGTGTATCCCATACACTGAGGCTTAATTTTCACCCACCTATTTATCCATAAACTCTTTTATTTTTCATTTTTTTTGATCTACCCTTTTCCTCTACTCACCCATCCTAATCCGCCGCCTGCGCCGGTTCATCCACCACCGCATTGGCACTCGTAAACCGCGCCAAAAGCGTATACAAAACCGGCACCAAAACCAACGTCAAAAACGTAGAAAAAACCAATCCCCCCACCACCGCAATACCCAATGGCCGTCTTGCTTCAGCCCCCGCGCCCAACCCTATCGCAATCGGCAACACCCCAAAAATAGTCGCAAACGACGTCATCAAAATCGGCCGCAAACGAATCGTCGACGCCTCCACAACCGCGGTCATCACATCGCGCCCACGCGCCCGCAATTGATTGGCATACTCCACAATCAAAATCGAATTCTTCGTCACCAACCCCACCAACATAATCAACCCAATCTGCGAGTAAATATTCAAACTTTGATCAAACACAAATAACGACAACAACGCCCCAAACACCGCCAGTGGCACCGAAAGCAAAATCGTCACCGGATGTACAAAACTCTCAAACTGTGCCGACAACACCAAATAAATAAACACAATCGCCAACAAAAACATAAAATACAACGTCCCCGTCGACGAACGATACTCCCGCGACTGCCCATCCAATTCCCGCGTAATACCACCCGGCAAATCGGTCTCTGCAATACGGTCCAAAGCATCCAATGCCGTACCCAAATCCACACCCGGAGCCAAGTTCGCCGTCAACGTCGCCGAACGCACCCGATTAAAGTGATTCAGCTCCTTGGGTGCAACCGTCTCCGCCACATGCACCACATTGGCCAACTGAACCAACCCACCCGACCCACGCAAATAAATCCCCGCAATCGCATCCGGTTTCGCCCGAGCCGAAGGTATCATCTGAACAATCACATCGTACTGTTTCGTGCCCCGCTTAAACTTCGTTACCACACGCCCACCCAAAAAAGTTTCCAACGTCGTCCCAATATCCGTCACCGAAACCCCCAACTCCGACGCCCGCTTGCGATCAATGGTCAAATCCAACTGTGGTTTGTTCAATCGCAAATCCGTATCCAAATTCACCAAATACCCCAGCTCCCCCGCCTTGGCCATCATCACACCCACAGCCTCATTCAATGTCTCATAACTATCCGCTTGTAACACATACTCAACAGGCTTGGAATTAAACCGCCCACCCAAACTCGGCGGACTCACAATAAACGCCAACACCCCCGGAATCGAAAACATCTGTGGAAACAACTCACCCACAATTTGCTGTTGCGACTTCTCGCGCTCTGCCCGTGGTTTCAACGGCAAAAACACAATCCCATTCGTCACCTGACCTGGCCCACCAAAACTCAACCCAATCGCCGTAAACAAACCCCGTCGTTCAGGCAAAGGCAACAACCGTTTTTCCACCTCGCGCATATACCGATCCGTATACTCCAGCGTCGCCCCTTCAGGCGCAATCACAATCCCAAACCCAATACCCCGATCTTCTGTGGGCACCAACTCGCGTGGCAGCAACCCAAACAAATATACACTTGCCCCCACCATCAACAGGGCCACACCAATCATCAGCCAACGCACCCGCATCACAAACTGCAATGTGCCTTCATACACGCGATTCAAACCATCAAAAAACGCATCAAACGAACGCGAAGCCCAACCCGCATCGGCACCACCCCGCAAAGGCTTCAAAATCCGCGAGCACAACATCGGCGTCAATGACAACGCCACAAAACTCGAAATGACCACCGCCACCGCAATCGAAATACCAAACTCATTAAACAACTGCCCAATCGTACCCGTTAAAAAAGCGACCGGTACAAACACGGCCACCAAAGCCACCGTTGTTGCAATCACTGCAAACCCAATTTCTTGTGTGCCGTCCAAAGCCGCTTGCATCCGCGACTTGCCCATCTCCATATGGCGATACACATTCTCCAACACCACAATTGCATCATCCACCACCAACCCAATGGCCAACACCAACGCAAGCAAGGTCAAAATATTAATCGTGAACCCAGCAAAGTAAGCCACCGCAAACGTACCAATGATCGACACCGGAATCGCCACCGTTGGAATCAGCGTCGCTCGAAAATTCTTCAAAAACACCAACACAACCACCACAACCAAAACCATCGCAATCAACATCGTTTGGCCCACTTCCTCCACCGATTCTTGTATAAACGTAGAGGAATCATATGCCACATTCAAAGACATACCCTCCGGCAAAAGCTCAGACAGTTCAGGCAACCCTTCACGAACAGCCTGTGCCACTTCCAAAGTGCTGGCCTTCGATTGTTTCACAATACCCAAACCCACAGCCGGTTTGCCATTCCACCGCGCCACACTGCGCTCATTCTCTGCACCAATTTCCACACGCGCCACATCGCGCAACCGCACTTGGCTCTCCACCGATTGCGCCACAATAATGGCCCCAAACTCATCCGGCGATGCCAACTCACCCCGTGTGCGCACCGCAAACTCACGCATATCACCTTCCACACGCCCACTGGGAATTTCTGCATTGGCCAATCGAATGGCGCCTTCAATATCTTGCGTGGTCAACCCATGTGCCGCCATCCGCAATGGATCAAGCCACACCCGCATCGCATATCGGCGTTCCCCACCAATAATCACAGACCCCACACCCGGCAACCGCTGAATGCGCTCCTTTAAAACCCGATCGGCCACTTCACTCAATTCCAACCCTGAATACTGCTCACTAAACAAAGCCAACCAAACAATCGCCTGCGCATTGGCATCCACCTTACCAATCACAGGGTCATCCACTTCTCGGGGCAACTGTCCCCGCACACGCGATACCCGGTCCCGAATATCATTGGCCGCTTCATTCACATCTCGATTCAGCTCAAATTCCACCGTAATCACCGAGCCCTGCTCACGACTCGACGACGTCATCGACTTCACACCTTCAAGGGTTGCAAACTGCTCTTCCAAAATATTTGTAATCTCGGTTTCCACCACACTTGGGCTGGCACCTCGATACAGCGTTGTCACCGAAACAACAGGTGGATCAATGTCGGGATATTCCCGCACAGGAAGCCGCGTAAACCCAATCACGCCAAACAACAAAATCGTAAGGCTCATCACTGTGGCCAAAACAGGCCGACGAATAGATACAGAACTCAGTTTCATGGTGTGTTTGCCTCCTGACTTTGCACGGGCATCACCTTTGCAGTTTCATATAACTTTTGATGCCCTGCTTTGACCACCACTTCATGGGGTAACAATCCCGATGTCACTTCTACCACATCAGCCATGCGGGTACCCAAAACCAACGCCCGTCGCGTCACCGTACTGTCCGCCTTTACCACAAATACAAACGCATCCGAGCCACTCACAAACACAGCCTCATTGGGCACCGTTAATGCCTCGGCCCGTTCACTCAATACCGCCGACACATCTGCCGACATACCTGGCCGAAACTTTTCACCCGGGTTGTCCAAACGCACCATCACCCGAACACTGCGTGTTTTTTCATCCAAAGCAGGCTCCACCACATCAATGTGCCCGGTCAACACATAACCCGGATAAGCCGTCGTAGAAACCTTCACTTCTGAACCGCGTTGTAACTTAGACAAATACCTTTCGGGCACCGAAAAGAACACACGCAAAGTACTCACTTGGGCCAACTCGGCAATACTTTGCCCCGGCCGAACAAAAGCCCCCACACTCACTTTGCGAACCCCAACCATACCATCAAATGGCGCCGTAATTCGCGTTTTGGAAAACCTTACTTTTGCAAGTGCCACATCGGCTTCTGCCACCTTGAGTACCGCTGCAGCATCATCCAAATCTTGTGGCGCACCCGCACCCTGATCCACAACATCCTTAACGCGATCATAAGATGCTTTGCGTTGCGCCAATACCGCTTCTTCACGCCGCACTTCTGCCAACAACTGTGCATCATCCAGTTGCGCAATCAAATCACCCCGTGCAATCGCATTCCCTTCACGAAAGGGTATCTTTACCAACACCCCGTCTATTTCCGACACCATCGTCACCGACTCGCCCGCTTCAATATTACCCACCGACTCAAATTTATCGGCAACCTGTTGCGGCACCACCTTCACCGTCTCAACAGCCGTTGGCGGCCTTTGAAACCCGCCACCACCATCTTGTGGCTCTTCTCCACACCCTGTAACCAATATGCCGGCCAGTGCAACAGCACCGATCAAACGCTTCATAAATTGACTCCCATTTACAAAAACCCTGATAAACTACTCTATATTACTATATTACTATAGCCTTTAACATCTACGCCCTGCTCTTTACGCTCTGCGATCTATCACGGATATTGCCCTGCCGTTAAATACCGCAAAGCCGCAGCCGCGCGTGCCGTTCTGACCAACGCCTGAGAATATTGCTGTTGTGCAGTCGCAAAATCAGCGCTCAAACGCGCCAGCTCAAAAGCCGTTGTGCGTCCATTGCGATATTCAAGCAAACCGATACGCACTTGTTCTGCCGCAGCCTTCACGCCCATACCCGCCACGTCCAAACGCTGTGTACCATTTTTCAATGCTCGGTATTCTGCTCTAACCTGAGAATCCAATTCCCGTGCCGCACCCGCATAAACCTGATCCATTCGTCCCACCTCAGCACGCAACCGCTCAGACTCCCCTCTGTCGGCACGGTTGCCAATCGGTATCCGCACAGAAATACCCACTTCCCAAGTAGGAAAATCCCGTTTTAAAACTTGTGACAACGCATCGCCATAACCACCCGAAGCCGTTGCACGCAGCGTATCCGCACCAAAAACCACATCTTGCCCCGTACCCGATA
>JBLHJX010000032.1:0-30237 GCA_047619225.1 Candidatus Latescibacterota bacterium | reverse complement strand
TGAAGACGTTGCAATGTCTTACCAAGAGGAATTTGGTATTCCGTGTGGTACCGATTTGGATGCGGTGTTGAATCATCCCGAAGTGGAAGCTGTGATTGTGTCAACGCCACATTTTTTGCATGCCCCAATAGGGATTCAAGCGGCAGAAGCGGGCAAGCATGTGATTGTTGAAAAACCTATGGCTACAACGATGGAAGATGCCGATGCGTTGTTGGCGGCTTGTAAAAAGAATGGTGTGCTGTGTTCTGCCAAAGAAGGCGGCGTGCGGTATCACGATGCAACAATCAAAGCCAGAGAGCTTGTTCAACAAGGGGCTATTGGCGAGGTGATGGCGGTGCAAATTCAGGGGGCGTCGAACAAACCTTTGAGTTATTGGACGGGGGGGTATAGCAATCGGGTGCATACCACTTGGCGTATGTCAAAACAGCAGTCGGGTGGTGGCATTTTGATTATGAACTACATCTATGATATTCATCGGATGTTGTTTATTACCGATTTGGATGTGAAGCGGGTATATACCGAGATGGACACGTTTCGCACCGATGCGGAGATTGAAGATTTTATTACCGTAACGTTGCGATTTAGCAATGGGGCGTTGGGTACGATTGTGGCGTCTTCTTGTGTGCCTGGGGCACGCGCTGTGGGCATTCGGGGTACGGCTTTGTCGGGCAATCGCATTTATGGAACAGCAGGGCAAATTGTTTTTGATAAGGGCGAGTTGCTGGTGTATACCGAAAAGGATGTTGAGGGTTTGACCAAAGGGGACTGGACGGCGTTGACCTTTGATGCCGACATCTATCCTTTCTTAGATTATATCGACCAATTCTCTTTGTCGGCACTTGAAGGCCGGCCGGCCCAAATTCCGGGTGAAGAAGGTCGTCGCACTTTAGAGGTATTGGTTGCGGCATATCGGTCGGGTGAAGAGCATCGGCCCATAGAACTGCCCCTATGACCTCCTATCTGAGAAGGTAAATAATGGCTAAAAAATTAAGAGTCGGAATCATAGGTGCGGTATCCAGTTATAGCCTGCATTATGCGCAGGCGCTGAATGGGTTGCCTGATGTAGATTTTGTAGGCATGACCTATTTGGGCCGTGACCCAAAGTACATTCGCGATGCATTGAATTTGCCGTGGTTGACAAAGTATCCAAAGACGATAGAAGGATATGCCGAAACATTTGGTGTACCGGTATATGAATCGGTGGAAGAACTGGTTGAACAAGGCAAACCCGATGCGCTGTGTATTTGTACGGAGGATTATTTGCGTGAAAAATATGCGATGCTTACGGTAGGCCTGGGTATGCATGTGTTTTTGCCCAAACCGTTTGCAAAGTCGCGAGAAGAAGCCGAGCGGATCTTTGGAGCGGCTAAAGAAAAAGGTCTGATTGCCATGCCCGATTTGCCGCAACGTTTTCGACCACTTTGGGCAACGGCTATGGATGTTGTATTAGGGGGCGCTATTGGGCGACCTATCAGTGGGCATTTTGCAATGGCGCATCATTTGACATTGGGCGGTTGGAAGAGCGATACGTCGATGGCGGCAGGTCCTGAGATTGAAGTGGGGTTTTATGCATTTGATGCCATGCGTATGTTGATGCAGAGTGAGCCTGTGCGAGTGACGGGTGTGGGAGATAATTTGGATCACCGTGGCATTCCTTATATCGATACGGGCAAGTGTTTGGTGACCTGTGCAAATGGCGCACTGGCGTCTGTTGATTTGGTGTTTTCGATGCACCATCCGTTTCCTCCTGCACGATCTGCTTATGTGATTGGTGATGAAGGTGCACTGGCGATTGTGGGCAACGAGATTGAAGTACATACACCTGATGGTGTTGAGAAGCGCGACGTGCCCACTTGGAATCATACGGAGCGTGAATTGGGTGCTTGGCTGGATGTGTGCCAAGGAGGTGGAGATCCATTACCGATGCAAGAAGAAGGACTTCGAACGTTGGATTTGATTTTGGCCTATAAAAAATCACATGAGACGGGTGAAACTATTTTGCTCGGCGAAAGGGAGGCATGACAATGGATTGGCATGGACATTCCTTTGCATTTAAGTTGCGCATTGATGTAGAGCATGTAGAAGCGCAACGCTATACAGGTGATTATCGTCTCACGAAAGTTGCGGTAGTCAACTTGTTGGATTTGTTGGCCGAACTGGATGTGAAACTCTCGTTTTGTGTGTTGGGTATTACGGCAGAGATGTTTCCCAATCTGATTGCTGATATTGTTGATGCTGGGCACGAGGTATATGGACATGGGATGTATCACGAGCCTGCGTTTCAGGGGCGGCCCTTAAATGAGCAGCGGCATGAGATGCGGCGGATGCGAGACAGCATTGCATCGGCGTGTGGTGTGCAGGTACAAGGTATTGGGTGCCCACATCATGGGATGGCAGATGAACACACGTTGCAGGCAGCAGCTGAGATGGGGATTACGTATGTGGAATCGCGTATTCGAGACACAGAGGCGATTGTGCCGCAGTGGCACACGGTTGAAGGAACGGATTTGAAGGTGCTCGTTCCTGGCGGTCAAAACAGAGGGGCGTCGGATTATACAGATCGGCGACCTTTCTGGGCAGAGAAACACGAAGAAGCCTTTAGCCCGACTTATGCCCGACAGAAGTGGATGGCGGATATTGATTGGGCAAAAGAAAACGGGTTGATGGCCGGATTGGTGGTGCATCCGTGGATGCTGATGATTAACGCGGGTGAAGTACAGGTGGTGAAAGATGTGATTCGATATGCCAAAGATGAGGGTGCTTGGTTTGCCACGGTTAAAGGTTTAATTGAATTAGCATAGGAGATTTGGGTATGACTGAAACTGAGAAATATTTATTCGATCTGCGTGGATATCTCGTTGTTGAAGATGTTTTGTCGAAAGGTGAGTTGGATACATTGAATGGGTTGATTGATGAGAACCATCCGGGTGTCAGTGAGGATTCACAAAAACGTCATGCCGGTGGTTTTTTGCCGTGGGGGCAGGCGTTTGTTGATTTGATTGATCACGAGCGTATGATGCCCCTTTTAAAATTCATTTTGGGCGATGGTTTTCGTATGGATCATTATTATGCGATCTATATGAACAAGGGGGGAACGGTTAATGGGCTGCATGGATCGAACACACCTTATGATCCCCCAGAGTATTATCACTATCGAGACGGACGCATGTATAACGGGTTGACTGTTGTGGCTTGGAGTTTGTCAGATTCGGGGCCAGAACATGGTGGTTTTTGCTGTGTTCCGGGGAGCCATAAGGCCAATTATCGGTTGCCCAAAGAGTTTCGAGAAGCCCATACCGATGCAGAATGTGTTGTGGTACCCAAGGCCAAAGCGGGTTCCTTGTTGATTTTTACCGAGGCATTAACCCATGGCACGGCGGCTTGGACGGCAGAACATGAACGGCGCTCTCTGCTATTCAAATACAGCCCCGCACAACAGTCATGGGCATCCAAACATATTCAGCCACCGGAAGGGGTAACACTCACACCACGACAGGAGCTGTTGTTTGAACCCCCTTATTTCAGTTCGCGCAAATCGCTGTTTTCCGATGAAGATGCGAGTAAGGCAGATTACTAAGGTTGAGGAATCGTGCAAGAAAGCGCACAGAAAAAACCAGTTAGGTCATATAGGGGGAGGGGAACATGGAGATTACAGAAATTCGGGTATTTGAATTGGAAGGTGCACCACGTGAGGGGGTGGCACTTTATGAAATTGATCGAGGTGGATTGGCGCCTGGTGAGGTGTCACCTTATCGACAAACGTTTACTGAGATTGTAACGGATGAGGGTGTCAGTGGTTTGTGCCCTGGCGGTTCGGCGGCAGTGAAAGCATTTGGCCAGAATCTGATTGGCGAAGACCCAGCATGCTATGAAGCCATTTGGGAGAAATTAACCACGCGGCCTCATTCGCCTACGCGAAACTTGTCTGCGTTATCCGTGTTGGATTTGGCCCTGTGGGATTTGTT
Source organism: Candidatus Latescibacterota bacterium (assembly GCA_047619225.1). Taxonomy (GTDB): domain Bacteria; phylum Latescibacterota; class UBA2968; order UBA2968; family UBA2968; genus JABIFK01. The sequence continues at coordinate 26,272 of JBLHJX010000032.1, read as the reverse complement.
GGGCAAGGTGCGCGGCGAATCGGTGTGTCGGTTGTTGGGTGGGCACGTGCGTGATCGTGTTCGGGCCTATGCGGGGATGTTGGGGTTTGATACAGATCCTGACAATGCGGCTGAACGATCTGCCGAATGGGTCGACAAAGGATTCACCGCGTTGAAGTGGTATTTGCCATTTAATGAAGAGGCTGGCAAAGCGGGTTTAAGACACAATGTAGAATTGGTAGGTGCCGTGAGAGATGAAGTGGGCCCAGATGTGGATATTATGGTGGATTGCATTTTGTCCAACTCGTCACGCAATTCGGTTTTGTATGCCATCGAGTTGGCAAAACAATTGGAAGAATTTGACCTGACATGGTTAGAAGAACCCCTAAATCCCGATGATTTTGATGCCTATGAACAACTTGGGCAAAATTGTTCTATTCCGCTGGCGTTTGGAGAACGGTTGCCCACCCGACGGGTTTTTGCACAAGCGATTGATCGCAGTTTGGTTTCGGTATTGCAACCTGAGCTGTTTGTGATTGGTGGCATGACAGAATTGCGCAAGCTTGCCGTGTTAGCATCGACGCACAGTGTCCCCATGATTCCTCATGCCAACGAGTCGTGTCGCCATGCGATGCATCTGCTGTTTACGTTGCCCACACGGTTTAGCCCATTAGGTGAGTGGGGTGTTAAGATCAATCACAATGTGCAGTATTTTTATCGGGATTTTTATGCGCCTGTGGATGGTTATTTTAATGTGCCCAATGGTCCAGGTTTTGGATATGAAATTGACCCGGATAAGATTGCGTCCCGAAAGGATCTTTAGGTCTGAGAAGCTTGGATAGGAGAGATTATTGCATTTGTATTAATTCATGAAAACTTGCATATTGGCGTCGGGTTGTTTTATGAAGGCGCAAAATTCCCTATTGTCTACCTTCGTGACAAAGGGAATTTTCTTTGGTGTGAGATTTTAATGAGAAAGAGGTGTTGAGATGAACATTTTATTTTTGCGGCATTCGGCGGGGTTTGAACACAGTTATTTGCCCGATGCTGAGGTTGCTTTTAAGCAGATTGGGAAGGCGAATGGTTGGGGTGTTTTAACAACGCACCGGCTGGACCGCATTACGGCAGAGAATTTGGAAAAATTTGATGTGTTGGCATTTGCCACAACGGGCAATTTGGCTTTTGATGATGCACAAAAACAGGCCATTTTGGGTTTTGTGAAAAACGGAAAAGGTTTTTTTGGTGTGCATAATGCGACAGACTCGTGTTATGATTGGCCGGAATATGGAGAGATGTTAGGGGGATGGTTTAAAGGACATCCGTGGCATCAAGAGGTGGGCATTATTGTGGAGGATGGGAATCATCCCGCCACTAAAATGTTGGACGCGCATTTTACTGTGAAAGATGAGATTTATACGTTTAAGAATTATGACCGTGAAAAAACGCATGTCTTAATGCGCATTGACAATGAGACGGTCGACTTAGAAAAGGGCAATCGGGAAGATCACGATTATGCGATGGGTTGGTGCCATGCATATGGTCAGGGGCGCGTGATGTATACGGCACTTGGGCACCCCGATGAATTGTGGCATCAGGATTGGTTTCATGAGCATATTACGGGGTGCATTAAATGGGCCGCAGGCATAGAAAGTTAGGATTAAGGCATGAACATTTTATTGATTACAGCTGATGACATGAACTGGGATGCGGTGGGTGCGTTTGGATGCCCAACGGAGGGGACTACGCCGAATATTGATCGGTTGGCGGTTGGTGGGTTGCGATTTAATCATGGGCATGTGACGATTGCTGTGTGTCAGCCCAGTCGATCTGCTATGATGACGGGGAGATACCCGCATCGCAGTGGGGGCGAGGGGTTTTACCATTTGCGATTTGAGAGGGTTCCCATTTTGCCTAATTTGCTAAAGGGTGCTGGGTATTCGGTTGGCATCTTGGGTAAACAGGGCCATTCCACACCCTATGCGGATTTTAAGTGGGATATGGCGTATGATCAGGCCGAGTTGGGTATGGGGCGAAATCCTGAGGTTTATTATGGGCATGCGCGTGACTTTGTGCAAGGGGCGGTGGATGCGAACAAACCGTTTTTCCTGATGGCGAATTCACACGATCCGCATCGCCCATTTTATGGGAACGATCGCGAAGAATGGTATTCACAGACCGATCCACCCGCGGTGCCGCCGTCGCGTAAGTTTGACCCTCATGAGGTGGTTGTCCCAGGTTTTTTGCCAGATATTCCTGAGATCAGGGTGGAGATTGCGGAGTATTATAGTTCTGTGAGACGGTGTGATGATACGGTTGGGCGTTTGTTGGATATGTTGGACGAGACGGGCACGACAAATGATACGTTGGTGCTGTTTTTATCCGACAATGGTATGGCATTTCCTTTTGCCAAGACCAATTGTTATTTGAACAGCACACGAACCCCGTTGTTGGCCCGGTGGCCTGGGGTGATCCAATATGGCCGTGTGGATGATGAACACTTTGCTTCTGGCATCGATTTTATGCCAACGATCTTGGATGTTGCGGGCATAGATGCACCTGATGGCATGGATGGACGTTCGTTTTTACCGGTATTGCGGGGAGAAAAACAAGAAGGACGCAAGTTGGTATTTACACAATTCCACCAGACGTCGGCACGTCGCAACTTTCCCATGCGGTGCGTGCAAAACAAACGGTTTGGTTACATTTTTAATCCGTGGTCAGATGGCGAACGGGAATTTCGAAATGAATCGCAGGCTGGGCGCTCTTGGAAGGCTATGGAAGAAGCGGCAGAGAATGATCCACAGATAGCGGCACGGAATCGACTGTTTTCATACCGGATTTTGGAAGAGTTTTACGATTTTGAGAATGACCCTGATGCGTTGCACAATTTGATAGAAGATCCGAAATATGCCAGCGAAATTGAGAAATTACGTGATGCTTTAGAATTGTGGATGGCTGAGGTCAATGATGTGGCTTTAGACGCATTTGTCAATCGGGGGTCGCGTAGGGCTTTGATGAACATGATGACAGTGGTAGATCAAGAGATTGGTGCACGCGAGGAAGGATCGCTTTAAAAATAGGATGTTGATATGCATATTTACGTGTGGCATGGCGCAACACAACGCATTGGACATTTGGGACAGGCTCAAGACGATTTTAATGTGATGGGTGAGGTGTCTGATGATGTGGTTGCCCTGTCGTATGTGCTGGGACGTGGTTTGCCTGTGCCCTTAACAATTGGGCGAGATCCAAATGGATGTGGTGACACACGTCGCTTGGCACGAACGGGGCATTTTAATGTGGATATGCCTATTGAATGTTTAAGCTTGGGTAACAATGAGATCGTGTTGACGGCGCGAGATCTTACGGGTCATGAAATTTCTGAGACTGTGATTGTTTCTCGTGAGGATGGAAATTATGTGTTGCCCGTTTTGATTGATTGGGATCAAGTTAATGATCCGCAAGATGTGGGCCAATATGTGGACGGGCATTGGGGGCTTGATGGTGGTGGTCTTCGGACCTTGCACACGGGATATGATCGGGTGTTTTTAATTGGCGAGACAACTTGGCAAGATTATGAGGTGACTGTTCCGGTTGCGATTAACCATGTAGATGTAGAAACGGGACCGGTGAGCGGGGGAAATGGTTTGGGGATTTTGTTTCGTTTTTGTGGCCATGTTATAGGGGGGGCACTACAATTTCCACCGGGACAGCCAAGGTGGGGCTATCAGCCATTTGGTTCTATTGCTTGGTTGCGGTGGATGGATCGGGCCAAGAAGCCACCTCAAAAGCAGTTTTATATGGGTGGGCATAATCACATGATTGATCACGGCACCTATCCAATTGTAGAAGGCAATACCTATTGGATGAAAGCGCGGTGCGAAACTTTGCCCGATAGTGCCAAAGGCGAAGGGGTGACCCGATACAGTTTTAAGGTTTGGGCAAAGGATGAATCTGAACCCGTCCGTTGGGCTTGGGAAGAAACCCAGGCATGTCAACACGCTTTGCGACAAGGCGGTGTTGTTTTATTGGCGCATCATGTAGATGCTACATTTGGCAATGTGGTGATTAGGCCATTGGGGTGATTGACAAACGGGCATCCACGGGGGATGTCCCTACGAGGTGGTTGTTGGGCGAATAGAGGGCCTGATCTCAAATGCTGATTAGGTGTAGACCTCAACTTGAGGATCAAAGGTTACGCCTTCATCAAGTGAATACATGGGGCGTTGGCAGATGGTGTGGCCTAAGGTTTTGAGGTTGGCACTGGTGGCGCCGGGCGCATCGATATTGAAATTTTCTTTTGCCCATTCGTCGAAGAAGTGATATTGGCAGTGGGGTGATTTGACAATGATGACGTCAAATTGTTTGGGATCTTGACCGTGCCCAAGAAAGATGGAGCGGTCGACAAAGCTGATAGAGCGGCTAACAACAACGATGGTATAATGATCGTTTTTGAGCACAGCGGTTGGCCCCGCGTTTTGGATAGTGCCCCAAGATTCGGAGACAAATTGACCCTGTGAGAGTATGTCTACAACAGCTTCTATTTTGACGGGGGGGAAGCGAGGGTCGAGTGTACCCCCTAATTCAACGGTGACGGAATTTCCGACCCCAGCTTCAAAAGCTTTTTGCACGGCGGGTGCATCAACTATGGGCAAGAGTACTTGGCCTTGATAGTTGTGTTCGATGAGGGCGGCAAGCAGGGCATTGCTGTCACCGGGTGCGCCAGAGGATGGGGCATCGGCTGCGTCGGTGAAGATGAATGGCCCCTTGCTTTTTTTGGCTTGGTTAATGGCTTCTTCAATACTCGTGAATGTGGGTTGCATTTGTGATCGGCGCGACCAAAAGTCTTGTGCCATTTGTAAGGCTTCACGCTTGGCAAGTTCCGGATCGTTATCGGTCACGACTACCGATTGGGTGCATAATTCTGGGACATCGGTAAAGGGATTGCCAATCATCATGCCTGCAGCTAAGATACCTTTTTGTTTTTCGAGTTGTTGTGCATAGCGGATGGATTGGCCAAAAACGCCTGTTTCTGTAATGAGTTCGTTACCGCGCACCAAAACTGGGACTTTGACTCTGGCGACAATGGGTTTTATATTTTCGTCAAGAATGCGCAACAGCAACTTGGCTGAGCGTGTTCCTGTGTCGGCAAAATCGACATGAGGATAGGTGTGATACAGTGCTAGGCCGTTGCTGTGGGTGAGCATTCGGGCTGTGAGGATGCCGTGAAGGTCTAAGGATAAGACGATGGGAATGTCTGGCCCGAGAATTTGGCGGGCTTCTTGGAGCAAGTATCCTTCGGGGTCAAGTTCTTTGGTGGCTCCCATTGCGCCGTGCATTGCAAAATAACAGGCATCGATGTTTGAGGCATGGTGTTGAATGGCACTTAGAAACTCTGAAGCGATGCGATCAAAGCTCTCTTGTGCCAAAGGGCCAGCAGATGTAGAGCGGGCACCATAAGCGGGGATGAGCGTGAGATCGGAGCGTTGGCGGAAGACACCCAGTGCACCGCTGACTTCTGACTCGATACCGGTGTGGTAAGTGAAAAGTTGCTCCCCGGTGTTGATGGTAAAGCTGTCATAGGTGCAAATGACGGGGTTAAACGATGAGATTTCTTGTTTGCATTCGGCAATGAGGATGCGTGACATATACGAGTCCTTTCGGTGTCTGAATGTGTGCATTAGAAGTGCTCTATGATAGTGGGTTTTGTACCAAAGAGCAATGATAGAAAGGAGCAGGTGATGGATGCAAAAGAGCGGTATTTTTGGGATGTGACGGGGTATCTTGTTTTGCGAGGCGTGTTGTCTGCTGAAGAACTCAAAGAAACAACGGTTCGGGCTGAATAACCAAGAGGAACCATTTATGGATGGTGATATTGTTTTTCCTAAGGAAAACTGGCAAGCAGGGACAGCGTCTCAAGTAGGGATGGACGCTGGAAAGTTGGATGAGGCAAAAGCTTGGCTCGATGCAAAATTTGTAGATTCAAAATATCGGGTCGCGATTGTGCGCAATGGGTATTTGGTGGCAGATTGGACGCATGGCATTGAGAGTGATGAAAAGATCCACATTGCTTCGGCGAACAAATCCATCTTGTCGAGTATGTTGGGCATTGCGATCGCCGAAGGCAAGATTAAAAGTGCTGACGATTTGGCGACGGATTATTACCCTGAATTGATGGATGTGCCCGAGGGTTATGGCCCTAAAGATGGGCGGTGGGCGTTTGAGGCCAACAAGGGGATCACGCTTCGGCATTTGATTTGCAACGTGTCGGGTTATATGAAACCCGATGAAGAACCGGGGCAGGTGTTTAACTATCAGACAAATGGCATGTGTATTTTGTCGCATTGCATTGAAAAAGCTTATGGTTTGTATGATGTAGATGATCCTGAGGGTTCGCCTAAGATTATTCCATTGTACAAAGAGAAAATAGCGGATGTGATCGGGGCAAATTGGGAGTATGGGTCGGGTTCTCAAAAGATGGGTGAAAATGCACGGGTCAATATCTTTGGATGGGGATCGTCTATTCGCACAGAGTTGAAGGATTTGGCACGCTTGGGGTGGTTGTGGTGCAATGGGGGCAAGTGGGAAGACCATCAGGTGATTCCTGAAAGTTGGATACGAGAAGTAACAAAGGTTGCGCCCGATATTTTGGCCAATAATCCGGAGGAAGTTTGGCGATATGGTCATGGGTTTTGGACGAATGAAAAAGGCAAACTGTGGCCCAGTTTGCCCACCGAAGGTTTTACAGCTTGGGGTGCGGGTGGGCATTATGCGATTGTGTTTCCGAGTTATAACTTGGTGGTGGTGATGAATCCGACACCTTATCCAGGTGCGTCACAGCCCTATGAAACGCACTCAGTTACCTGGTTACAACAACAAGACGTGTTGGCTATGATATTGGATGCTTGTGGGTGAAATTTGAAGGGGATAGGATGTCTAAACGTTTTCAATTTGAACATGAATTTATCGAGACTGATGGCGGATATGATGGATGGGGTGCGGTTGTTGTGGCAGATTTTGATGGGGATGGTCGGCCCGAATTTGCCACCGGCGGTAAAGGGGGCGGGTTTTATCATCTGTACGATTATGATGTCGAAACAAAAATGTGGGTGCGGCATGTGATTACGAACGATTTTAGCCCCAATGTGGGTGCCGCAGCAGTTGATCTCGACGGTGATGGTCGGTTGGAATTGGTTTGCGGCGAGTGGGGGGATCGTTTGATGTGGTTGGTGCCACCTGAGGCGTGTTTGGATAACTGGACGTGGCATGTGGTTGGCACCGGTTTGAATGATCCACACGATGTGTTGGCCGCCGATTTGAATGGCGATGGGCGTGATGAAATTATCGTGAGGGAAAAAGATGGTCGTTTGATGATCTTTCAGATCTTGAATAGCCCCTATGATCCTTGGCATCAGACTGTTATCTCAGAATCTCTACATGGCGATGGCACATCTGTCGCTGATCTGTCTGGCAACGGTGCTCTAGACATTGTGACCAACATGGGGTGGTTTGAAAATGTGAAGGGCGATGCTTCTGTGTGGGAGCACCATCCGCTGATACCTGATGCGTTGAATTGGCATCCCGAATCTCGTTTGGTCGTTGGGGACGTAGATGGGGATGGTCATCTGGAAGTGGTTATCACGGAGTCTGAAATTGGACCAGCGCGTTTGGCCATTTTGCGTCCTGGGCAAATGGGTGCCCTTTGGACGGCGGAGGTGGTACTGAATGTAGATTTGGATTTGCGTGCGTTGCACAGTTTGCAAATTGCGGACTTAGATGGTGATGGGCGGCCTGAGATTTTTACGGCAGAGATGGAAAATGGCAAAACAGATGGTGTTCAGGCCAAACCTCGTTGGTGGTGTTTGGCATACGAGGACAAGGGCTGGGTGCCTCATATTTTGTTGGATACGAATTTGGGCACCCATTCGGCTGTGATCGCAGACTATGATGGCGACGGGTGTTTGGATATTGTGGGCAAACTCTGGCGTGCGAATGCCAGTAATGGCAATGGCGGGCGTTTGCATGTCGATTGTTTGTGGAATCGGGGAGTGACAATGAAAGCATGGGTGAAAGAGTAATTCGAACCGAAGGGTGTTTTGGCCTTCAGAGGGTATGATTATGAATAAAGCGATGCGGTATTTGGCAGACGGTTCTATAGAAATTATTGAACAGAATCTTTCAGACCCTGGCCCAGGGGAGATTCAAGTGACGGGGGGGGCGTGTGGCATCTGTTCTTGGGATGTGGCAACGGCGAAGCTGGGCGATCAAATGCACCCCATGGCACCGCCGGGGCATGAAGGGGTTGGGTATGTAAACAAGGTGGGCGTTGGTGTTACAGGTTTTAAAGAAGGGGATCGTGTTGCCGGTGGCGGATTTGCAACCGTGCGAAATCTACCGGTGGGTCGGGTACACCCCATTCCAGAATCTGATTTGCCGAATGAATATTGGATTGTGGAGCCAGTTTCGTGTGCGGTTACTGGGATTGATCACTGTCAAATTCAGGCGGGGCATCGTATTGCTGTTGTTGGATGTGGGTTCATGGGATTGCTGATTTTGCAAGGATTGCTGCGTTATCCGCTGGATCGTTTGATCGTTATTGATGTGGTGCAAAGTCGGCTGGATTTGGCGCAGAAATTGGGTGTGCGTGAGGTTTACAATACGGCAGAAGTCGATACCGATGCGCTTGCAAAAGAATTGAAGGCTCAGGAGATAGATGTGGTTGTGGATACATCGGGCAGTCAGGCGGGTCTTGATTTGACCACCGATATTGTGAAGAGAGGTGGGCGGATCAATTTGTTTGGGTGGATTAAGGGAAAGACGGCCACTTTTGACCCGACCAAGTGGCATTTGGGTGGGTTTACGGTGGTGAATTCTGCACCGGGATCGAAGGTTCGTGAAACGTTTGGGCCAGCCATTCGGTTGATTCATGAGGGTGTGTTCGATCTCAAACCTTTGGTTACGCATACGGGGACTTTGGATGAGTACCCAGCTTTGATGCAACGGATTTTGAGCGATCCCGGGTATATTAAAGGTGTTGTCACTTTGGAGTAACACTTTGTGAGCGTGTGGGAATGTACTTGGAAAATTCGATCTCACACGCACAGTTGAAGGCTACAACGAGCGCAGTGAGCCACACGCGAAGGGAAGGCTGAAAGCTTCGTCAACGTTAGTTTCTGAATTTGAAGGATGGGGATGGCTATGAATCGATTGACGGAAGAAGAATATCAACACTTTCAGGATGAGGGTTATGTTTTGGTTCGTGGTCTTTTGGATCAGGATCAAGATATCAAGCCCGTTCTTCATGAGTACGGCGACGTGCTTGATCGGTTGGCACACGAACTTTATGATGCGGGTGAGATTAAGTCGGTATACGACGATCTGGGGTTTGGTGATCGCATGATTGCCTGTTATCGAGACAGCGGGCGTGTGTTGTCGTCGCATTTTGACTGTTCATTGCCACAGGCCAGCACAAAAGAGGATTCGCCTATTTGGGTTGGACCAGAAGTTTTCGGTGCGCTTCGCAATGAGACACTCTTAGATGTGGTGGAAGATTTGATTGGTCCTGAGGTATTTTCGAACCCCGTGCAACATATCCGGATCAAACCGCCTCAGGATGTTTTGCCTGATAGTCGTGTCGATCCCAAGACAGGTACAAAGGGCGGGTTCGATGCGGGTGTGACGCCCTGGCACCAGGATAATGGCGTGGTATTGCCAGAAGCGGATGAGACCAACATGCTCACCGTGTGGTGGCCACTTACGCCTGCCACGCTTCAAAATGGGTGTTTGAAAATTATTCCCCGTAGCCATAAGAAGGGAATCTTGCATCATTGTAGAACCGTTTCAGGTCTTGCGGTTCCAGATCCGATGTTGGATCTGGATCGTGCGTTTCCTGTTCCGATGAATCCGGGCGATGTTCTTTTTCTTCATCGTCGGACGTGTCACTCGTCGCTTCCAAATGTGAGCGATGAGGTGCGCATCAGCTTTGATATTCGATACAACCCAACGGGTCAAGCGACTGGGCGTAGTGTGTTTCCTGGGTTTGTGGCTCGGAGCCGTTCGAACCCTGACAGTGAATTGCGAGATCCTGAAGCTTGGGCTCAGAGTTGGTATGATGCGCGGGTAAGGCTTGCGGTGGAGAATATTACGCATTACAATCGTTGGCTGGAAAATGATGGGGTGTGTGCTTAGGGGTATAGGCGAATTATTGGTGTTTGGATATATGGAATCGGCTGATTGGTGGGAGTAGACATGTTCAGGTTTCTTTTGATTTTGGTTTGGATTGTAAGTCCTGTTTTTGCAGAGGTGAAAGATATGAATCAACACATTCGTTGGGAGCCGGGGATTCCTGGGGGGATTCCCGATGTGGCAGTGAAGGCCAATGTTAGGGATTATGGTGCTGTTGGTGATGGTGTGTCTGATGATGCGGCTGCGATTCAAAAAGCCATTGACGCTGTTGATGATGGCGCAGTTTTCATTCCAGCGGGTGACTATGTGCTTAAGGCTGGGCTGACGATTAACAAAAGTATTGTGTTGCGTGGTGAAGGGGTGGGAAAAACGCGGTTGTTGTTTGATATTACAGATCGAACGGCCATTAATATTTCAAAATATGATCGTGGTGAATGGGTTGATGTTACGCGTGGGCATGATTTTGGTTCTGCCCAAATTACGGTAACAGACGGCAGTGTGTTCCACTCGGGCGATTTTGTAGAAATTAAGCAGGACAATGATCCCAAGGTGATGTATACCGACCCCAAGTGGAATGAGTCGTGGGCAGATCCCTCTGTTGGTCAGATTCTGACGGTGAAGGCGGTGCAGGGCAATACGCTAACATTAGACAAACCGCTTTATATCGCCTTTCGGGCAGATCTGCATCCTCAACTTAGAACCCAAGGGTTTGTGGAACGGGCGGGTGTGGAGGATCTTTATATTAAACTGAGTTCGAAGGGTGATCCGGTGACCATTGCCATGCGGAATACGGCCTATTGCTGGATTCGCAATATTGAAAGTGAATATACCAGTAGGAATCATGTGGGAATCTCTGCATCTTATCAGTGTGAGATTCGAGACAGCTACTTCCACGATTCTTATGATTATGGCGGCGGTGGGCACGGCTATGGTGTTAATTTGGGGCATCCTGTCACGGATTGCCTGATTGAAAACAACATTTTTAAACATCTGCGACATGCCATGTTGGTTCAAGTGGGTGCTTGTGGCAATGTATTTGGCTACAATTATTCCGTTGAAACCGAGTCAGAAGGAAAATGGATACCCTGCGATGTGTCTTTACACGGGCATTTTCCGTCTATGAATCTTTTTGAGGGCAATACGGTTCAAAAGATTGATATAAGCGACTATTGGGGGCCTGTGGGACCCGGGAATACATTTTTGAGAAATCGGGTTGAAGCGCATGGTTTCCGAATTATGGATCACTCGCATTTCCAGAATGTGATTGGTAATGAGTTGGTTGATGAATTGCAGGAGATTGATATACACGATTCTGTGGACGGTGTATTCGCCCACGGGAATTATGTGAATGGGGCTTTGGTCTGGCAGGCGGGTGTGCTTGATAGAACCATTCCCAAATCTCTCTATTTGACGGAAAAACCGAATTTTTTTGGGGATTTAGAATGGCCTATTACGGGCGCTGATCTGCTTCCCAATGCGGGAAAAATTCCGGCGCAGATGCGATTTGAAGAACGTGAGGCACATTGAACAATAAAGTGCATCCATTTGTGGGTTTATAAAACGGTCATTTCTAATGAATTGGAGAGCGATTGATGGCAAACGATAAATTGGTGGAATCTCGTGAGGAAAAAGGTCGTACGTACGGCGATATGGTTCTGGATTTAGGCACGCGTTTTATACAGGATCGAAAACGGTTCATCTCTACATTGAATAAAGTGTCTGGCCTGCTCGAAGGTCCTGAATTTAGAGAATTGCAGTCGTTGAGCCGAGGTGGAGAAATTGACAGTGCAGGTGTCTTTGAAGATCGATTTGAGGCAATTGTTGGGGCAAAAGACCCAGAAGCGAAACGAGAATTGGTCTGGACCGCGTTACGGCATATGTAGACATTTTAGATAAACGGGCGGCTCAATGGAGCCGCCCGTTTTTTTGTGCTTGTTACTGGAGGTATAGAAACGGCCTGTGGTGGCTCTGTATATGCACTTTTTAAAAGGGATATCTACCGCCCGTTACGCGATTGATGGGCGGTTTATTTTTGCGTTTCGATTTGTGTAGGGGATCGTATATTGAGACAACAAAAGGATTTCGTTTAAGAAAGGGGGATGGGCTATGAAAATTACGGATTTGAAGTGTGCGGTGATTGGCAATAACCCGATTGTGCGTATTGTGACCGACGAAGGTATTGATGGTTATGCCGAGGTGGAACCTTCAAAAAGCTACTTAAAACCTCATATTCTCTTTTATAAAGATCATATTGTTGGTGAAGACCCGACGAATGTGGCACGCGTGATGATGAAAATTCGTCGCATGGGCAGTTTCAAACCATGGGGCAGCGCGGTGAGTGCCATTGAGATGGCGTTGTGGGACATTGCAGGGAAGGCCGCTGGTGTGCCTGTGTATAAATTGTTGGGCGGGAAAGTGCGCGACAAGGTTCGGGTGTATAACGGTGCGGTGCGTTTTCCTTTGGAAGGTTATGAACCTGAGCATTATGCCGCGAATATGGAAAAGATGAAAGCGTCGCCCGAAGGTTTTTCGATTATCAAACAAGGGGTGGCTTTTCATGGGCCTATGGCTGCAAATGTGCCCGATTTTGCTTATGGCGATTTGCAGCACGGTGCTGGGCATCGTGTGAACAAGGCGTTGCTGACCGAGCGTGGATTCAAGCATATCATTGCGTGTGTGGAAGCGATGAAAGATGTGTTGGGAGATGAGATTGGTTTGGCGTTGGATTGTGGGCCCGGTTTTACGGTGCCCGATGCAATTCGATTGGCCCAAGCATTGGAACCCCTAAACTTGATGTGGTTGGAAGATATGTTGACTGGAGATTATGTGCCTTGGGTGGCGCCTGATTCATATCGAGAGGTGACACGGGCAACATCAACGCCCATTCATACGGGTGAGCAGATTTATTTGCGCGAGAATTTTAAAGATTTGATTGAGCAAAAGGCGGTCAATATCATTGGCCCCGATCCGTGTGATGTGGGGGGGATTGCCGAATTGAAATGGATTGCAGAATATGCCGATTTGCACGGCATATTGATGGCGCCTCATGGCACTGGGGATGGGTTGCTTGGATTGGCGGCTTTGGTTCAGGTGTCGGCCACATTGCCACAGAATTATATTGCATTTGAATATCCTACTGGGCAGCCCGATTGGTGGTATGATATTGTGACAGGATTGCCGAATCCGATTGTTCAGGACAGTTATATTGACGTGTGGGATCGACCGGGTATGGGTGTGGATTTGATACCCGAAGCAGCAAAAGAATATTTGACCGAAGAAGATATTACATTTTTTGATTAGAAATGAAAACTGTGGAGGGTATATGGGTGCAGTGCCGAATGTTGCGGTGATTGGATATGGATTTGCGGGTAAGAGTTTTCACAGCTATTTGGTGGGCTTAGAGCCTGGGTTGCATTTGTATGGGATTTCATCGCGCAATTCTGAGACACGAGAACGGATTGTTCGGGAGCGGAATTGCAAGGCATTTGCGTCTTTTGACGAAGTTTTAGCAGATGATCAGATTGACTTGGTGGTTCTGGCTACGCCAAACCAGCAACACGCACCTTATGCCATTGCAGCACTGGAAGCCGGGAAGCATGTGGTGACTGACAAGCCGATGTGCATTGATTTGGCTGAATGTGAGGCCGTGCACAACGCGGCAGGACAAAGCGGGAAAGTGTTTTCTGTGTTTCAGAATCGCCGGTGGGATGGCGATTTTTTGACATTACAGAAGCTTTTGGCAGATGATACATTGGGTGAATTGCGATGGCTTGAGATGGCGTGGGTAAACGGGGGGGCACCCGGTGGGTGGCGGGGTGAAAACAGCCCGGGTGGCGGACGCATATATGATTTGGGCGCACATATGCTGGATCAAACCTTGTTGGTTTTTCCGCAGGCTGTAACAAGTGTTTATTGTCGCATGCACCGTGATTTTGGTGCAGATCAAGTTGAAAGCCATGCCATGATTACAGTGGGTTTTGCCAATGGCGCTACAGGAGTGGTCGATACGGGAAGTATGCACCATACCCTCAAGCCGCGTATCCAAGCATTTGGTAGAACAGGTTCCTTTGTGAAGTATGGCTTGGATCCACAGGAAGCGACAATGAAACAAGAAGAGATTGATGCTACCATTGAACCGACGGAATTGTATGGTACGCTGGCAGTCGGAAAAGAGAAACGGGTGATAGAGACAATTCCGGGTAGATGGCGAAATTATTATGAACTCATTGCTGCTCAAATTGCAGATCAGCCATTGCCTCACAAGCCCGTTCGATTTCAAGAAACACGACGTGTGATGGCGGTGATTGATGCGGCATTTGAATCTGCTAAAAGTGGCAACGTGGTTCATACAGATATTCCTGCATTGGAAGATTGATGGAATACTATTGTGCTGGCTTTTAAGAAAAAAATAGGAGAATAAAAATGGGTTTTCAGTATAGTTTGAATACGAGTACGATTCGGAATGAGCATACATCGGTGGTTGATGCGATTGATATTGCTGCGGATGCGGGGTATGACGGCATTGAGCCGTGGGTGAAGGAGATTGATGCGTGGGTAGAAAAAGGGGGGACATTGTCCGATTTGAGGGACAAGGCTTCTGATCGAGGGATTCAGATTGTGAACTTGATTGCGTTTCCTGCATGGGCTGTACCTGAAGATGATGAACGACAGAAAGGGTTTGATGAGGCTTTGCGCTGTTTTGAAATGGCCGATGCTCTAAATTGCACTTATGTGGCTGCCCCTCCGTTTGGTATCCATACACGCGAGGTGAATCTGTTTTCAGTCGCGCAGAGATATGGAGAATTGGTTGATGCCGTTGCCGGTTTTCAAGCCAAGCCTATTTTGGAGTTTTGGGGCATTGCCAAAACGTTGGGTACCTTGGGTGAAGCATTGATGGTGGCTGCGGAATGTGGGCGGGCAGATACAGTGCTCTTGGCGGATGTATATCATATGTATAAAGGCAGTGGTCATTTTCATGGGTTGGAACACTTAGGGCCCAATAAATTGGGACTTGTTCACGTGAATGATTATCCTGCAAGCCCTGGGCGGGATACTGTTACAGATGCTGATCGGGTTTATCCGGGTGATGGATTGGCAAATTGGCCCGCACTTGTTGCGGCGCTCAATAAAGTGGGATATGAAGGCATGTTGTCGGTTGAGTTGTTTAATGAAAGTTACTGGGCAAAAGGGTCGGTGACTGTGGCAGAAGAAGGTTTGGCGAAGTTGAAGGCTTGTGTGGGGTAAACTTAGCAAGCTATAATAATCAATCCATATTAGGTATTAGAAAGGGTGTAAAATGATTAACATTGGTGTTGTGGGTAGTGGTGGTATTATTAAAAAGCATTTGGGGCATTTGGCAGATCGGGAAGATGCGGGCATTGTTGCGTTGTGTGATGTGAATTCAGACAATATTCAGAAGGCGCAGGATGCGTTTTTTAAAGACAAACCTGTGAATGGGTATTCAGATCCACAAGAAATGTATGAAAAAGAAAATTTAGATGCGGTGATTATAGCAACACCTCATACGCTGCATTATGGACAGGCGGTTCAGGCATTGGAAGCTGGGTGCCATGTATTTTTGGAAAAACCGATGACGACATCATCGAAAGATGCGTATTCACTTGCAGAAAAAGCCGAAGCATCGGGCAAGGTCGTGGCTGTGGGATATAACACGGCGAGCAAGCAAGTTTTTCAGTATTTGAGAGAGCAGATTCGCAACCAGACATATGGCCCTTTGGAAATGGTGACAGGGTTTATTTCGCAAAATTGGTTAAAAGGTACGGCAGGCCTGTGGCGTCAAAACCCTGCCTTGTCGGGTGGTGGACAGGCTTATGACAGTGGGGCTCATATTTTGAACAGTTTGTTGTGGAGTGTGGAATCTGAGCCGGAAACCGTTTTTGCATTTACGGACAACAAAGGGTGTGCGGTAGATATCAATAGTGTGATGAGCATTCGGTTTGCAAATGGTGTGTTGGCCAATATCACCATCAGTGGCAATAGTGCTTCAAATGGCCGGCATATGGCGTTTATTTTTGAGAATGGTTTGGTCGAGATTGATGGGTGGGGTGGCAGTTGGATTAAAGTGAGTGCCAAGGATATGCCCGAAAATCCGGAGATTGATATTCCTGAGGTCTTTCCAATTAACAATTTTGTGGATACGATCTTGGGCAAAACGCAGGTGGCAGCGGGTACTCAAAATGGGATTAATCACAGTTTGTTGATGGACGGGATTTATGAATCTGCTCGAACGGGGTTGCCAGTGAATCCGGCTTCTCTTGCTGGGTAACTACACAAAAGCGACACGTTAGAACGTTATTTATTTTCAATGTGTTACATTATGAACGCACCAACGTTTTTTTTGATAGGACATTTGTTTATGGCTGCTTTGCCCAACATTCTTGTCATTTTGGGTGATGATCATGGGTATGGGGATATTTCGGCGCACAATGGGCCGCATATCCAAACACCGAACATGGATCGCATTGCCAATGACGGCGTAAGATTTACACAGTTTTATGCCAACTCATCGGTGTGTTCACCGAGCCGAGCGGCTTTGATGACGGGGCGGTTTCCGGATCGGGTGGGTGTGCCGGGGGTGATTCGCACACATCCGCAAAACAATTGGGGGTACTTTCGGCAAGATGCGGTGACGATGCCTGCGATGCTCAAGGCCAAAGATTATCACACGGCATTGATTGGCAAATGGCATTTGGGGCTTGAGCCTGAGAATCATCCGTGCAAACGAGGATTCGATCATTTTCATGGGTTCTTGGGCGATATGATGGATGACTATCATACCCATTTGCGGCACGACCAGAATTATATGCGTGAAGACTTTGATGTGATTGACCCACGCGGGCACGCGACGGATTTGTTTACGGATTGGTCTGTAGACTTCATCAAGTCTCATCAAAGTGTGTCACAACCGTTTTATTTGTATTTGGCATATAATGCGCCACACACGCCCATTCAACCACCGGACGAATGGGTTAAGCGGGTTCGTGACCGAGAACCGGATGCATCGGATACGCGTGTGAAATATGTTGCTTTGGTTGAACATATGGATGCGGGTATTGGGCGGGTATTGGACGCGTTAGAAGAGACGGGGCAGTTGTCGGATACATTGGTGATTTATACATCGGACAATGGTGGGCAGATGGGTGTTGGTGCAACGAATGGGGTGTTGCGGGGTGAGAAAGGCCAAATGTATGAAGGTGGGATTAGAGTGCCTGCGTGTGCGATGTGGCCGGGAGAAATTGAATCGGGTTGTGTGACGGATCAAACGGCTATGCTGATGGATTTGTTCCCTACGATATGTGAAGTGGCTGGGGTATCTGTTCCTCATGAAATTGAGGGGCGTTCTATTTTGCCCACATTGCGGGGTGAGGTTCAAGATTTTTCAGATCGCATTTATTATTGGATACGTAAAGAAGGTATGGGTGGTTTTTTAGGGTTAGATCAACACGCTGTTCGCTTGGGTGATGTTAAGCTGTTGCACAATGGCCCCTTTCAAGCTTTGGAACTGTACGATTTGGGCAATGATCTGACAGAATCATCGGATCTGGTAAATGAACAAGAAGGCTTGTTTGCCAATATGAGAGGTTTGTTGCAAACGGAGATGCAGAAGGCGGGCAGTGTGCCTTGGCAGCGGGCGGAGTGAGTATCAAACTATAGAATGAGGAAAATGTTATGGCCTCACACATTGAAGTTGCGGCATTGCAGATGGATCGAATTGACCCCTCATCATTTACAGAAGACGAGACATCTTACGTTTATCACTTGAAGCATTTGTCAACCGTGGCCAATGCGGTTGTGATGGATGGGGAATGTCGGGGTTTTATTGATTTGAAAGTGTGGCGGAGACCGCAAGATAATGAGCCTTATAATGCACGCATTTTGGAAAACTTTGCGTCATTGGCATTTTTTTATACGGAGAATCGACCGTGGAATCCTTATTGTGGCGATGACGCATTGAAAGCACGTTTGGAAGCCGTGATGGATTTTTGGTGTCGAAGCCAGCATAGTGATGGGCGGTTCTCTGAATATGCACCTGAGAAATGGTCGTTGCCACCCACTGGGTTTGGCATCAAGTTTATGGGGGAAACCTTGCGTCGGTTACACGCCTCAAAATCTCAGGGCGGGCCGACCATTGATCCAGATCTCTACTCACGTACGATAGATGCGGCTCGCAAGGCGATTCAAGTTTTGTTGACGCATCCAGATTTGATGCGCCAGGCGACAAATTATAGCAATCAGTATACAGGTTTTTGGGGTGGCTTGATGGCGTTTCTGTCAGCATTTCCAGATGCGGATTTGCATCGTCAATTTGTTGATATGGTGCGTACGTTCCGAGAGAAATTGACCAGCCCTGTGGGGTATCATTATGAACGCAGCGGCTGTGACTGGCAATATACGATGGGGACGCATCGAAACAACATACGGGATGTGTGGAAGTCTGTTCGCGGCACCGAGTTGGGGACGATGGTTGCAGAGATGGAACAGCCTTGGATTGATTGGCTGAGTTATAATGCGGTGTTGGAACCCGATGGCAGTTACTTTACGTTGAACAGGGCTATTGAAACACGAACAGGGCTTGCAGGGTTTGCCACTTGGGAAACGCCCGTTTCGGAAGAGATTGAACAAGCGCATGCTTTTTCTTGTTCGGAAGATGAGTATCGCACAAACCAAGCTGCAAAAAAGGCGCGATTGGTTGAGAACTGGCCTCAGGTTGGATCGCTTGAAAATTATTCACCGCATGTTTTTGTAGATGGTCACTCACGTTTTGATTGGCGCCCGAGTAAGGCACAAAGAGAAACTGCCCGAAAGACTTTGCCTTATTTGGCACGTGATCGGTTTACGCACTTTCGAATGGATGACCGTTTTACGGTTCATCACACGTTTGTTAGGCGGTCGAATTATTATGCGGTGTTTAATGTGGGTGAAGTACTTGCCCCTATGCAACGGTATGGGTTGGGTTTGTTGTGGCACCCGGGCATGGGCAGTCTTTTGCAGACACAGTCGCGTGAGGTTGGGCCCTGGGGAACGGCATCTGATGGTGCAGATGTTTATGAGGCTGAAGTCTTTGAACCTGATATGCGGATGAATGGGGACGTGTTTTTACCCGTATCTGGCAGACAAGATTTGGGTGAGGGTGAGCTCACGTTTGTGTACCAACTTGGGGAACACGGTCAAAAGGTCGTGCGATTTGCTGAGGACTATATTGAGGTGACTGTGGATCATGCGGGTGCATTTGTCGAACATTTGCCCTTGTTGGTTCGAACGTCGGATGAATTGACGGTTCAGAATCATCAGATATGTCTTATTCGTTCGGGGCAAAAAATGGTCATCTCGTGTTATTCCGAGATTGATATTGAGATGTCTGTTTCAGATATTTCGCATGGGCCGTTTACTTTGAATCGGGTATTGATTAACACACGCGATCGTTTGCAATATAAAATTGGCTGGGAATGATGGCTTAGATAGCAGCTGTCTTTAGAAATTAGGAGATGGAATGGCGATTCAAGAATCATGGGTAGAAACGCAACCCGAGACCACGCGACAAGGTGTGACCATTCGGTCGTTGGTGCTGGGTCTTGGACTTGCGTTGTTGACGATTGTTTGGAACACGTATGTGGAATATATCGCGCATACGGGGCGTATCAATATTACGCATTTTCCGATTTCGATATTAGCACCCTATACGGTGCTTGCGCTTGGCAATGGCATTTTGCGCCGATTTAAGGTGTCTTGGGCATTGTCGGCTCCTGAATTGTTGGCGATGTTGGCCATGGGGCTTGTGGGCGCGGCGATTCCTGCATATGGCCTGACGAGTTATTTTTTGGGGTTGATCGCCATTCCCTACTACTTGGCCACGCCAGAAAATCAGTGGGCGTCGTTTTTCCACCAGTATCTGCCTTCTTGGCTGGTGCCCTCCAATGAGGGCGGCGCTATGCAGTATTTGTTTGAGGGATTGCCCAGCCCTGATATGCCCATCCCTTGGGCGGTATGGTTTGGCCCAATTACGGGATGGATGATGTTTATTGGTGCTATTGCACTGGGATCTCTTTGCTTGTCGGTTATTCTTCGAAAGCAATGGTCTGAGTACGAACGGTTGGCATATCCCATATTGCAGCCCGCCATGGATCTTGCTGAAGCTGAAACGCGCGTGTCGTTGTTAAAGAACCACCTGTTTTGGATTGGTGTGGCGATTCCTTTTTTCATTTTTTCGTTTAATGTGATCAGCTACTTTTCGCCAGGATTTCCACGGATTTCGCTTTCTCGTGGATGGATGCCGATGGGGTCTTATTTTCCCCATATCCATATTTCATTGAATCTTTATACGATGGGATTTGCATACTTTGCCAATATAGAAGTCCTGCTTTCAATCTGGGTCTTTTATCTGTTTTACTGCATGCAGATTTCGACGTATCGAAGGTTGGGGATTAACTTAAGCAGTCGGGGTGATACAAAAAGTGATGCGACGGCTTCTCTGCAGGCGGGGGGTGCGTTTGTGATGTTGGTGTTGTGGGGGCTTTGGATGGCGCGCCATCATATACGGGATGTGTTTCGCAAGGCATTCAAGCCGTCTTGTTCTGTGGATGACAGCGAAGAAATGTTGTCTTACCGCTTCTGTGCGTTTGGTCTCATCTTTAGCTTGGTATTTATGGTGGGGTGGTTGCAAGCAGTGGGTATTGCGTGGATGGTCTCTATCGTGTTGACGCTGGGATTTTTTATGTCTTATATCGGTGTGGCTCGCGTGATTGCAGAGACTGGGGTGGTGTATTATAGCATGTCGATGAGTGGGCCTGGCATTTTGCCCTTTTTGTTTGGGGGACCCAATGGGTTTGATCCGTCTACAAAGACGGCATTGACGATGGTGAATGCTATCTCAGCGCAAGGAAAGGGCATCTTTCTGCCCCCACTGGTTCATGCGGCAAAAATTGGAGAGATGGTTAACGAGCATCGAAAACGTTTGGCGCTGGGGGTTGTGTTGACCATTGTGATTGGCATGACGGTGGCAATTGTTTATACGCTGTATTTGGGGTATTCAATTGGCGCGTATAATTTCAATGATTATCCCTTTACGCGTTACCCGCCGGGTGCGTATGACGGATTGGTGAAGGCGCTTAAGTCTGAGGTGGCGTGGGAAACTGAGCGGTATTATTTCTTTCTGCTTGGTGCATTGACATTTGCGGTTGTGAGTTTTATGCGCTACCGTTTTGCGTGGTGGCCGCTTTCACCCATTGGGATGGTGGTGCCGTTGACGCACGCGATCCATTCGATCTTTACGATTTTTCTGGCGTGGGGCATAAAGCTGATCATTATGCGTATTGGTGGGGTTGCGCTTTATCGGCGTACACGGCCTCTCTTCTTGGGTTTGGTCGTGGGGTATGCCATGGGCGTTTTATTTTCATTTTTTGTCGATCAAATTTGGTTTCCCGGTCGGGGGCACGGCACACATTCGTGGTAGTTTCGGGATTTCACTGGATACTGTGAGGATGGATATGGCGGATCAATTGAATTTGTTGTGTGATGAGCAGGTTCAGCGTTTTATTGTGAATGGGTACATCAATGTACGGGCGGATTATCCTGAGCCGTTTCATCAAGATGTTTATCAGCAAATTGAAACGGTATTTGAGGAAGAAGGCAATTTGGGCAATAATATTTTGCCGCGTATTCCACAGATTGGGCAGGTGTATGAACATCCCAATGTGAAGGGGGCGCTGACGAGTTTGTTGGGGCCGGGATATATTATGAATCCGCATCGGCACTGCCATCTCAATCCACCTGGGCGCAAAGGTCAAGGTTGGCACAAAGACTGTTATGTGTATGATCATAATGTGCGCCATCCTCGGTTTTATTGGGTTCTGGGGTTTTATTATCCGCAAGATACAACGGAGCATATGGGGGCCACTGGGATTTTGCCTGGCAAGCATATGTATAAACAGATTAGCGATCCTGTTCCGTCAAAAACAGAAGAAACTGAGCTGAAGTTGTGTGGGCCTGCAGGCACGGTGGCGTTGGTGCATTTTGATGTGTGGCACCGGGCGACGGAAAATGTGAGTGACAAGAACAGGTATATGCTCAAGTTTCAATTTGCACGCGGGCAAGAACCCTTGGAACCGGCTTGGGATCACCATCGTCGGGTGTGGGCTCCGGGCATTGATGATGCGCATTCTGAGATTTCACAGGATGTGTGGCATTGGATGTGTGGGGAGAAGGGGGGAAGTGTAAAAGCAGGTGATGATGCGCAGGTTGTTGAGTTGATGAGTCAGTTCTCGGATGGGTCTGAAACGGGGCGTTTGAAAAACGCTTATCAACTTGCAGAACTTGGATTGCCTGCGGTGTCTGCTTTGGTTGCTGCGATGCGAGAAGAAACGTTGGCAACGCTTGATGAGACAGAGGCCAAGACGGCTGACAATGCACATGGTACCAATCCGACAATCGGGATTGCTGCCCATGCGCTTTCGGTCATGGGTGAGGTCGCTGTACCTGCCTTGGCGGATGTTTTAAATGATGAACACTGGTGGGTGCGGGCTGTGGCGGCTAATGTGTTGGGAAGAATGGGGAAAGACGCTTTGGGGGCAGAGGCTGCTCTGTTGGGTGCTGTGGGCGATGACCACTGGTGGGTGCGCCGAAATGCGATTGAGGCATTGGGTATGATAGGTGTCGCATCAGATACGTTCATTGATGCTTTGGGTTTGGTTGTTGGCGATGAAGATTATCGCGTGCGTCGCAACGCGGCATTGGCATTGAGGAAGGTTGGGTCGGCTGGTGCGTCTGCGATTCCGGGTCTGATTCCGATGCTCGAAGATGAGAATCGATACAATCGGTTTTATGCGACGTTGGCACTGCGAGGGATTGGCACACCGGAGGCTCAGGAGGTTTTGTTGGATCAGTTGTTTGTGTCGCGTTGGTGTCCCATCACAACCAAGGACAATACGTTTTGATATGGATAGGGTATTCAGAAGTTGTCTGGTGAGAGAAACGTATTTATTCTAAAAGTTATGTTGTTTCCAAATCCTGGGGGAGAAGATGGAAGATTATTCACACATTAAGAAGCCTGAATTTAGTTATCGGTATGAGTTTAGCACCCATGAATTGAATGGTGCGTTGGATTGTATGAATGCGCACGGATTTGCGTTGATCAAAGATGTGTTGCCGGATGATCTTGTGGCGCAAGCGCGTCGGGCGGTGATAGATGGTACGGATCCCAATGGAGAGTTGGGACCCGGTCAGAGTCGTACGCGGCATGCTTGGGTGGAATCGGGCGCTGGTGCTTGGTCATTGATGGATTATGGACCGCTTATGGACATTCATCGGCGTTTGATTGGGACCGATGATTTAACGATACATCGTTCAGCGGCCATTATACGGATGCAGGGCTCGGCACCTGTGACGTGGCATACAGATTGGTGTGGGTTTGGTGATGGGCCGCCTAAAAATTCGGGGGATGTGTTGAATCGTGGTTTATGGCCTTCTGGCAAATGGTTTTATTTGGGTGGTTCGCGCCCCACACACGGTGGGTTGTGTGTGATTGAAGATTCTCATGTTGAAGGCTGGGAGGGTCCTGAAGGATTTAATTTGACCTCGAACCGAAAGTCCTTTTATCCCAAAGGGGAAGAGGAACGCCCTTATAATGGATTTGATATTCCAGGTTTGGTTCCCTTTTTTACGAATCCGGGTGATATGATTTTGTTTGCGCATCGAACGTATCACGGAGCCTTTCCCAATGCCGAAGAGCAGATTCGGTTGTCGTGTGCGATTGGATTTCGGGATCGCAATCACAAGATTGATGTGCCCTGGGAGATTCCTGAAGTGGGGCAACAATTTTTGAAGGATTTACCGGAACGGTTTCAAAAGTATACCGATGGGTATACAAGTATCAATATGGATTGGAAAGGGGAATAGGGGCAATGGGCAATGGGCAATTGACAATGAAAAACGGTAATGACTTGCATTGAGAATCGAAAATTGTAGGTCATGGAAGGATTATATATGTTAGCAGAACAATATCCTGTGGAAAAACTGCGAGAGATTTTGGTGGATGAATGGCATCCCTATCCAACTGTAAATGAACGCGAAGGTTGGGACGGGTTACCTGAAAGCATTCGGAAGGTTTATATCGAACGCGGTGAAAAGGCCCTAAAGTTTGATTGGCCATCGCTGATAGCCACATCTATTTTGGATCATGTGAGAACAGGCAATCGTTCGCGCTTTCAGGCTGAGCGTAATAAACGGCGAAATGCATTGGCCGATTTGGTGCTGGCGGAGTGTGTGGAAGGCAAGGGGCGGTTTGTGGATCAGATTGCCAATGGCCTTTGGGTGACGTGCGAAGAGACATATTGGGGGGTGCCGTCTCATTTGGGTCTTCAGGCGGTTGGCAAAGGTTTGCCCGATGTCACAGAACCGACGGTTGATTTGTTTGCGGCAGAGACGTCTGTATTGGTGTCTTGGGCCTCGTATTTGGTGGGTTCAAAATTGGATGACGTGTCGCCTCTCATTCGACCGCGCATTGCATTGGAAGTGGATCGGAAGATTTTGACGCCATTGCTCGAACGGGATGACTTTCATTGGATGGGGTTGCGCAATACGGGGCGTCGGGTGAACAATTGGAACCCGTGGATCAATTCAAATTGGTTGCAGTCATTTTTGCTCATTGAAAATGATCGCGAACGGTTGTTACAAGGTGTGGCGAAGAGTTTGCGGTCGCTGGATCAATTCATTGAACCTTATCCAAAAGATGGTGGGTGTGACGAAGGACCAGGGTATTGGGGGCGTGCGGCGGCATCTCTGTTTGATTGTTTGGAGATATTAGAATCGGCAACAAATGGAGCGATCAATCTATATGATTTAGACCTGCTGAAGAACATGGGCAGTTTTATTTATAAGCTACACGTTCGGGATCGATACTTTGTGAATTTTGCCGATGCGTCCACATTGGTTTCGCCTGCTGCTTCGATTATTCATCGGTATGGCAAGCGCGTGGGTGATGAGGATATGACGGCATTTGGTGCGTGGTTGGCAAATGATCAAAACATAGGTGAACAAGGGTTTGGTGACAGTGTGGCGCGTCAATTACCCGCTTTGTTCAGTGTGACCGATTTGTTGGCCACCGAGGGCAGGCAGCCTTTGCCGAGAGATGCTTGGTTCCCCGATATTGAAGTGATGTCTGCACGCAGTGAAGCTGGGTCTTCTGATGGGTTTTTTGTGGCGGCAAAAGGTGGGACAAATCAGGAGAGTCACAATCACAATGATGTGGGTAATTTTGTGGTGTATACCGATGGCAAGCCTTTGTTGATTGACACGGGGGTGGAACCTTATACAGCGAAGAATGCCAGCCCGCAAAGATATGATATTTGGACGATGGCGTCGGATTATCACAATGTGCCACAAATTAACGGGCAGCCTCAACATGTGGGTGGAGAATTTGTTGCAAAAGATGTGGTTTATGAAGCGACTGATGAAGCGGTTACGTATCGGCTGAATATTTCAAATGCCTATCCAGAAGATGCTGGGGTGACCTCGTGGATACGCACGATTGGTTTTACACGTGGACAGGATGTGCAGGTTGAAGATGTGTATGCATTGACAAAACCAGATGCGCTTACGTTGCATTTAATGACGGCTTCCGAAGTTGTGGTTGGCAATGGTATACTTGATCTAAAAGAAGTGCCCCTTGCCGATGGGCGTGTTTCGGGTGCGGCAAAGATTCATTTTGATGCCGATGTATTTAATGTTTCAACCGAAGAGATATCGTTGGTGGATGGAGAAAAGTTGCACACTGTTTGGGGACCGCGTGTGGTGCGTATTACACTTTGCGTAAAGAATCCTCAAACTCAGGGTCAGTGGACTTTGCGTATCACAAAGTAGAAAGGGTCATTCATGGATACCGCTTGTTTGATGTGGGTATCTTACTCACTGCCGCATCCTGGGTGCGAAAGTGCGTTGAAGGTATAAGGTGGTGACGTGTGAAAATAGAGATTCGATTGTGGATGGTTTTCGTTTTGTGTTTGGGGATGGTTTTGAAAGGAGCGGTGCCTGTGTCTGCTGAGGATTATATTCAACCGTATAAAGAGAACCCGTTTTTTTGGCAATTAAAGGGTGA
>JBLHJX010000031.1:0-30518 GCA_047619225.1 Candidatus Latescibacterota bacterium | reverse complement strand
CGAGCGTCGAGAAATGTGCCCGAATAACCTGCCAAATAACCAAATGCGAGTACCAAACCCGGCAAGGCGAGTGGCAACATCGCTGTCGCATCTAAGACACCCTTGTAGGGTATGCGTGTGCGGGTGAGTAAATAGGCAATGGCAACACCCAAGACAACATCTAAACTTGTGCTAAGAACACTTAAAATGAGGCTTGTTTTGATACTGGAAAGGGCCAACGGGTGTTCAAAGACCATGCCGTAGTATTTGCCGGTTAGTTCTTGTGGCAACACAGACATAAACCATTGTTCTGTGATGGAAGTTAAAAAGACACTGAGATGGGGCAACATGGCAATGCCGGTTAGTGAGAGCATTGACACATAAATAAGTGCTGTAAGGCCTGTCGATGCGGGTCTTGAAGCCGATGAGACATGCCCACGGGCGATCATTTCATACCGTTTGTTGCCCAACAGGGTTTTGGAAAGATAAAAGAAAAATACAGTGAGTAACAATACAAAAACCACAAGAGCATAAGCCATTGGGTTTTCGTTGATGTCTTCTATGGAATTGAAAATTTGTACGGAAACAACTTGTCTGTAATTAAAAATGAGTGGGGTGCCTAAGTCTGTAAATGCCCAAATAAATACAATAATGGCACCTGCAAAATAACCCGGCAACATAAGGGGAAAGGTAACTGTTCGGAAGAGTTTAAAACCCGAGCTTCCCATGTTGCGTGCGGCCTCTTCAAGGCTGGGATCGATGTTGGCCAAAGACGCTGCAACGTTGAGATACATGATGGGATAGAGGTGGAGTACTTCTAAGATCACCACACCTACAAAACCACCGCCACCAAACCAGTCGATGGGTTGGTCGATGAAGCCTATATCTAAGAGGAGCAAGTTGATGGAGCCAAATCGGGCAAACATTTGTTTCATGCCAATGGCACCCACAAAAGGTGGTAAGACCATTGGCACCAAAATGAGTCCGTTTAAGAGGTTTTTGCCTCGAAAATCATAGCGTACTAAGAAAAAAGCAATCGGAAGGCTTAAAATGGTGGTGGCGATGGTGGTGATGGTGCCCAAGCGAAAACTGTTAAGAATGGCTTCTTGATACACTGGGCTTGTCAGCATCAACTCATAAAATGTAAAGGTGAATTTGTTGTCTACCATAACAGATTTGACAACAGCGTACCACAGTGGATAAAACAAAAAAGCGATAAAAAATAAGGCAAGTGCTACCAAAAATGAGAGCGTTGCCCAGTTGAGATCATACCGTCTCATGACGGTCATCCTCCTCATCGGGCAAAATGACAACACGTTGTGAAGAAAACTTAAGACGCACGCTGTCGCCGGGCATGGCCCGTTGTTCGGCGGGGTCATACTCGACAAGCTTGACCTGTGTGCCATCTAAGAGTTCAACGATATATTGCTCCACCTCACCCAAATAAATAACATGTTTGACTTGTCCTGAAACGACATTGTCATGTTTGGAAGGCTCCCCTTCAAGAAAGTCTAATGCTTCGGGGCGCACTGCGCATAAAACGCGTTGACCTTTGGTGAATGTGCGGTCGGTTGCGCCACGAATATCGCCGAGATCTGTGTGGATAATTGTGTCTTGTACGTTTGTGATGTCACCTGGAATAAGATTGATTTCGCCGATGAAATCGGCAACAAAGCGTGTGGCTGGGCGTGTGTAGACTTCGCGAGGCGTGCCGATTTGTGCGATTTGCCCCATTTGCATAACGGCCACCCGATCGCCCATTGCAAGGGCTTCTTTTTGGTCGTGCGTGACATATATGATGGTTACGCCTAAGGCTTTGTGTAGATCTTGAAGATGCTCACGCATTTCAAGACGCAAGCGTGCATCAAGGTTCGACAGCGGTTCATCCATTAAGACAACACCGGGTTCGATAACCAAGGCGCGTGCCAGGGCAACGCGTTGTTGTTGACCACCGGACAGTTGGTTGGGCGATCTGTCAGCATATCCGGCCATTTGTACCATTTCTAAGGCACGTTTAACACGTTGATCTTTTTCGTGTTGGTTGATGTTGCGCATAGTAAGGCCATATTCGACATTTTTCCAGACCGTCATATGGGGCCAAAGGGCATAGTTTTGAAATACCATGCCTGTATTGCGCTTGTGGGGTGGTACTAAGGTGATGTCGCGATCACCAAAATGTACATGCCCACCTTCAGGCGTGTAAAACCCAGCTAAGATGCGCAAGAGCGTGGTTTTACCACACCCTGACGGTCCCAATAAAAAGAAGAACTCGCCAGGGTTAATTTGTAGGTTAATTCGCTCTAGCGCGACTACATTGTCAAAACGTTTGGTGACGTTCTCGAGGGTTACACCAACCATAATAGGCTCTTTTTAAGTAAAAAGTAAAAAGTAAAAAGTAAAAAGGCGCCACCCAACCCTTTCAACTTAGGAAGGAGGCATGCTTGCCATTTCACTGATTTTCATGCTTTTAGAACCACTTTTTGAATTTAAAGAGGCCAGCGATGCCACCGCTGACTAAGATGATGATGAGGGTGCTTATGATGGCCCAGGTTTTATCGGATAGATAGATCAGATTCCTGACTTCGGGTTT
The DNA here is from genome assembly GCA_047619225.1 of Candidatus Latescibacterota bacterium. Taxonomy (GTDB): domain Bacteria; phylum Latescibacterota; class UBA2968; order UBA2968; family UBA2968; genus JABIFK01. The sequence goes on along the minus strand of JBLHJX010000031.1, from coordinate 27,949 downwards.
GAGCAACACGGTGAGGAAAATGGCCGTTGCAAATGTGGTGATGATAGCCGTTACGGCACGTATTTTTTGGACTTGCTGATTATTTGCTTGAACCAAGCTGGCTGTTTGATGCGCCGCCAAATGTGATGCACACGATTGTAAAAATTGGACGGATCGAACCATGTGGGTTTGTATATTTTGATAATAGATGCGGCGGGCTTCTTGAATATAGGGCAGAGGGTCTTGTGCCAAGCGGGTTAAAACCGATTGTTGGAGCTTGCCGATTTGTAGAAGAGTTGCAATTTCAATGTTTAATTTCTCAATTTTGGCGGGGTTGTTGTTGGTGTTTCCTATCCGACTTTTTAATAGGTCGATGGCTGGACCATAGTGGTCCGTTAGGGCATCAATGATGTTGTGTAAAAGCCAGTCGGGCGCATTGAGCAATGCGCCGGGATTTTGCGCAACTTTGCCACGCGCATCAAATATGCCTTTGACCTGCTTGGCATGGTGGGTGACTAAAAAGCGCGCGCCTAAAAAACAGCCGACTTCGATGGTTTGTATGTGCTGGTCCATTTCTGCAATGTCGATGGCGTGCACAACAAAAAAGGCATACGTATCATATAGATCGAGCATAGGCAAATATCCGCCCTGGATGCAGTCTTCGGCTGCCAAGACGTGAAAGCCGAAAAGGCCGCCCAAAACGCCCATTTCTTCGTCGTCTGGGTCTTCTAAATCTGCCCAAATGATGCGGTCTTCATCTTCTAAGTGTTGGGGCAACTCAGCTATGCTGGGGGTTTCCATGCGGGTTGAAGATCGCGAATATGAAAAAATGCGGATCATTGAGATTCCTACTTTGAACAGAGGTAAAAATAGAAGGGTTCATGTATCATGAACTACGCATACGCCAAAGGTAGAATACGGCCAAAGAGGCAATGCCCACTGGGAAGACGAGTGTAAGCCAATCGACTATTTGCGTCAACAATGGGGGTTTATAATCGCCGTATTTGGCACGGGCAAATGTGGTCCAATCGGCCATGACACGGTTGCGTATTTCGGGGTCTCGCCAAGATTTGGCCAGTTCTTGTGCTTCGGCGGCCGTGATGGGCATTGCTGAGAGCTGTTTGCGCTTTTCGTCTGACAAACCCTCTTTTATAGCGGCTTGCCAGGTTTGTTGTAGGGCTTCATGTGAATCGATTACCAGCACACCAATCAAATCATTAACAATACTCCAACGTCCGCCGCCTGTCGCAGCATCGTAAATGAGATCTGATTGCCAGTGAAATGGGTTGAGTTTGATGGCCGCTTCTTTTTGGTATTGGTCATATAAATCGGGTAGCACTGTAAAGCGATTGAGTTGGCTTTGGACGGGGCCACCGGGGGCCCCTTTTTGTAAAAACCATAACTTTTGTCCCGCATCGGACATGACAAACTCTAAGAATAATTGTGCTGTTTCAAGATTGGGCGCGCCTTTTAGAATGGCAATGCCATCGGGATTGACAATGGTGAGGTTGTCGGGCATAATAAAGCCGATATATCCTTCACCTACTTGCTCGGATTGCATCCAGGCGTAAAAGTCGATGGACAAACCGTAGGCCACTTCTCCAACGGCAACTTCTTTGGGCGCATAAGAACCACTTGCACCAAAATTGCGCACATTGGCACCCATTGTGGTTATCACTTCCCAACCGCGATCCCAACCGTATGCTTGCAATATGAGTTCATAGGCCATGTGAACACTGCCACTTTTTCGAGGATCACCTGAACCAACCCAGGAAAAAAGCTTAGGATCACCGAGATCCGCCCAGGTTTTTGGGGGGGAAAACCCCAATATGTCGAGCACACGTGTGTTGTAAACAATGCCAAAACCGGCCAATGTGGCGCCATACCATTGATAGTGGGGGTCATATAGAGGTACCCCACCAATTTTGGCGGGTAAGCGTGTTAATATTTCGTTGGGTAAGGCGTAGGGTTGGCAAAGGCCGCTTTCTGCAAGGTCCATATAAGGATCCATACCTCCGCCAAAGAATAGGTCGATGTTAATACCTTGGGGCGTGCGACCAAACTCAGATTTAATGTAGCGCATGATGGAGCTTGTGCCACCGCCGATATCGAGCCATTCGAGGCGCACTTCTCGACCTGTCTTTTTTTTGTAGTAGATTTGGAATGCCGCGTCAAATTCATTCTGGATCTCATCTGAGTGCGGCGACATTAAAACCAACTGATCGGCTTGTGAAGATCCCAAGAAGAGGGTTTGTGTAAAGAAGAAACAAAAAATCAAAAATAAAGGAAGGCGCATTGTTGTCATCTTATGAATGAAAGATTAAAAACTTATGGGCTGGCTGCTGGTATAGTAGCGCACGGTTTACTTTGTGTCAAACATAAAAAACGCGCTCTGAAGACTCAGAGCGCGTTTGATAAGAGGTACTTTTGATTCACGATCCTGTGGTGATACGGCCAATACGATTGCCAGCAGGGTCGGTAACCCAAATCGCGCCTGTAAAATCGACATCTATGTTTTCAATATCAAACGCCGATATGGGCAACTCATATAATATTAGGCGGCGGGTTTCTGGGTCAAATTGTGCAATGTGATGGGTTGCTTGGCCTGCAATCCAAATGCGTCCACTGCGGTCGCTATCAAGGGCATGTGGGTGGGACAATTCTTGAGGTAGGGCATAAAAAATGGTGCGCTTGGTTTGAGTATCAAATTGCCCGAGTTGACCTCTTTGCGCATCTGTAAACCAGATATTTCCTGTTTTGTCCAGAATAATTTGACGAATATCTAAGCGGCCTTCTGAAAGATCAAAAAGCGTGACTTCTTCGGTTTCTGGATTGAGCATGCCCAAACGGCCAGAGGCTGTTTCTGCAAACCAGATATGCCCCGAGTCATCGACGCCAATGCCGCACAAATTACTGCTTGGAATGTTGAGCGGAAACTCATCTACACTTTCGCTGGTGGGATCTAAGCGCCCGATGCGGCCACCTGAGGATTCGCCAAACCACAAAACCCCTTTATCGTCAAAAGTGAGGGTTTTTGGGCGACTGCCCGGTGTTGGAATCGTAAAGGTGCGGCTTTCTTCGGAGAAGGGATCAAAACGGCCAATGCGGTTACCACTAACCTCGGTAAACCAAACACGCCCTTGGGCATCGAGGGTTACGCTATGGGGTTGTCCGCCTGGGGTATTGAGAGGAAAACCCACAATGGTTTCGGTGCGCGGATCAAACCGCCCAATTTGGTGGGTGCCAGAATCTGTAAACCAGACACGGCTTTGGGCATCTACTACAAGGTCATTTGGGCGACTGCCAAGAGTCGGGATGTTGAAAAAGTCGATTTGCGCTGCGGCATCTTGGGCAAATACTTGTTCTACGGAAATGGATGTGTTGCGTTGGGCAAAGGCTTTGACAAAAATTAGAAAATCTTGGAAGTCAACTTTGCCATCTGGATGCAGATCATAACGGGGTTGGGTGCTTCCAAAAGCTTGAATAAGCGCTTGAAAATCACGTTCATCAATAACACCGTTGCTATCAAAATCTATGCTGGGGGTTGTTTGCGCTTGACTGATAAGAGGAACAAGCAGAGCAAAAACAAACAACCAGAGTCGGATTAGGGACATCTTTGGTTTCTCCTGAAGCACAATGGCTGTGGGGAAGATGACATGAAACTATATATCAGCATGTGTGCTTTACAAGATCGTTATTTAAGATGATCTCCAAATGTGCCCCCCGCCATTCGGAAATTATTTTGTCTAATAAAAAGATCCTACAATGTTAAATATCTATAACATGGAATCGGCATGTCAAGCGTTTTATACACTACCAAAACACACCGTTACCGCATATTGTATTTTTTGATGTAAGCATACACTATATTGTGTTTTTAAAATGTCTTAAGAACTCCGTTTTTTTCGAAAATTCCGATTACCTTGAGGGTTGCGACTGCTTTGATGCGTTGATACTTGGTTAAGGTCGGGTGCCTTGCCGCGCCATTTTGGGTCTAGGTCTTTGTCTTGTAGCAGGCGTTTGAGGGTTTTGAGGTCGCGGTCTGTTACAAAGGTTAAAGCGGTGCCTTCTCTTCCCATGCGTCCTGTGCGCCCGGTGCGATGGGTGTAGGACTCGGATGAGTTTGGAAATTCGTAATTAATGACATGGGTAACATGTGTAAAGTCTAACCCGCGTCCTGCGACATCGGTGGCAACCAAAAGATGAATTTCTTTGCGGCGAAATTTATTAAAAATTGAGGTGCGTTGTGATTGTTCTAAACCCCCGTGAATATAATCGACAGATGGGACGATATTTTTGAGTTCGCGAATGAGACGACTGCCATTTGATCGGGAATTGCAAAAGATAATTCCTTGTCCGATCTTTTCGTCTTTGAGATAGGCTTCGAGCATTTTGAGACGGTCGTTGTTGCGAACGACTTGAAAGTGATGATTTAAAGATTGTGGTGAGGCTTGACCTTTGATCAGTTCGGAACGCACTGGATCTTTAAGATATGATCGTGATAAGCGTTCGACTTCTTTGGGCATGGTTGCTGAGAACATGAGCGTTTGATGTTCGTGCATAAGACATGACATGATGAAGTCAACATTTTCGACAAAGCCCATTTTGAGCATTTCGTCTGCTTCGTCTAAGACGATGGTGCGCACTTGATCAAGGGGCATGACGTTGTTCCACAAGTAGTCGATCAAACGCCCGGGTGTGGCAACTAAAATTTGCACGCCATCTTTGAGCTTTGCTCTTTGGATGTCCATGTCAAAACCACCAAACATGGCAAATGGGGCAACGCGGGTGTATCGGGCAATGCTGGCTATTTCGGCAACATACTGTTGGGCCAATTCACGTGTGGGCACCAATATCATAGCTTGAATGGCACGCACATCGGGGTCTGACATTTGTACGAGGGGGATACCGCAGGCACCTGTTTTTCCTGAGCCTGTTTCTGCCAACCCCATCACATCTTTGCCCGCTAATATGTGAGGGATTGTTGCCTCTTGAATAGGGGTTAAATCTTCGTGTGACATTTCTTTGAGCCCTCTTAAAATCTGAGGGTGTAAATCTAATTCGGTAAATTTCATTGGGTATCCGTTGTGATATTGGCAGTGGAGACACCGGCTTGAAGGCTGCTCATTTCTGAGGTTTTTAAAATTTGCCGGTTCGCGATTCGTATTTGGTGGGTTTGCCTAAGGTGGGTCCGCCATTCTTAACCCAGTGGGCGACCCAATTGATCATGGTATCGATGGGGGTTTGTGGGTGGCCGAGTTGGTCAAACATTTTGGTTGCATCACCGAGTAAGGCATTGTCACTTTCATTACCTTCGAAAATGGGATTGATGTTCATTTTTTCACCGAGCGAGATTGCCAGTTCGCGGATGGGTAGAACATCTTTACCGGTCATGTTTATGATATTGGCAGGGGTGTTACAATGGGGAAACATTTGGGCAAGGTAGGCGTTGGCATCGCCTTGCCAAATTTGGTTGACGTGGCCCATGGCCAGATCTATGGGAATTTGTGCGTGAATTTTTTGGGCGATGTCAATGAGGATGCCGTAGCGTAATTCGGTGGCGTAGAAGAGGCGTACAATGGCGAGGGGGGTGTTTTGTTGTTTGCTGTAGAATTCGGCGAGGCGTTCGCCTCCTAAGCGCGACATGGCGTATTCACCAATGGGTTCGACGGGGTCTATTTCTGTTGCGCCTGATGTGGTGACCGATGTGTATTTGTAGACGTTTCCGGAGGAGACATAGATGATACGTGATTGGGGAAAGCGTTTTAAAACTTTTCCGGGTAACATGGTATTCATGGCCCAGGTGAGGGGTTCGTTGCCTGTGGCACCAAATTTGTGGCCTGCCATGAGGTAAATGTAGGGTGCATCGGGTAGGGCATTGAGGGCGGCATCGTCTAAGAGGTCGCATTTGTGGGTTGTGATGCCACGGGTGTTGAGGTCGTCTTGGTCTGATGGGTTAGAGAAGCGAGATACGCCGATGACCTTTTTTGCGCCTGCGCGTACGAGCAGTTCGCCGAGGGTGGGGCCCATTTTGCCTGCGATGCCGAGGATCATGATGTCGCCGTTGAGTTTGGTGACGGCATCTTTTACGCAGGGGGATGGGGAGGTCATTTGGTTGATGAGTTGGGGTTCGGTGTCGATTTGTTGCATGGGGCCTCGTAAAAAGATGGAGCGGTTAAGGTTGGGTGCTTGAATGGTTGGTTTGATAATTCAAAAGCGTTTGTTGCTGTTTATGCCTGCGGCGCGTTCTTTTCTTGAACACCCAAGAAAAGAACCAAAAGAAGGGTGCCACTGCGTGGGGCTTTAATTTTCTTCAGTGTTTTTAGGAGCGCAAACCACCCTTACCTGCCCGCGCAGTTCCCACCCTACCACCTCGTGTTCCACACGCCCAACACCCACACACCACACCCGCACCAACTGCACAACGGCCCACACCACCAGCGAGTCGTATTCGTGTTTTTCCTTGTTATGAGAAAGCTAAAAGTACGTTGGGAATATAGATGTTATGTGGGGGAGACACAACTTAAAACAATTGACATCTCTTTTAAGTTGCGATAGGTTGGACAAAAAATGGTCAGCGGTTCGTTTTTGGCGATCAATTAAAATCTGAACCATTTTTTTTAGCTCTGATTTAAGCTGATTGTTGATTGCTGGTCGTTTGATTTTTTTATAGACTTAAGCGGTTCGATCACGAACATTTTTATTCATTGATGAAAGATGGCGGATATGATTTTTTTGAGACAAGTTTATACCTTACTTGAAGGCCGCCGGTTGTTTATGGTGGGGTCGATTTTTTGTGGGTTGGTCTTTGCCGGGGCCAATTTGTTGCCGCCTTTATTGATTCGTAAGTTGATTCAGTGGGTGACTGTTTCTGATGCGTCGGCAGATCTGTATGGGGTGAGTTTGTTGCTGTTGGGGATTTATTTGGTGCGTGGGGTTGCTCGGTATGGATATGGGTTTTTCTCTCATGTAACGGCTTATCGGGTGATGCACGATTTGATGGTGCGTGTTTATTCGCATTTACAAACGTTGTCACACAATTTTTTTAACACGCAGCGAACGGGCAATTTGATTTCTCGGTCGGTGAATGATGTTGAGGCGATTGAAGATTTTATTTCGCATGGGATTCCAGAAACAGCGCTTGCGGTTGTGATTCCAATTTCAATGGTGAGTGTGCTTTTTTATTTAAACCCCGAATTGGCGTTGATTGCTATTTTGCCCATTCCGTTGGCTTCCTTTTTGGTGTATCGCTATGTGTCGAAGGTGCGCAAGATGTGGCATGGGGTGCGTGAGCAATTGTCTGATTTGGTTTCTACCTTGCAAGACAATTTGTCGGGCATTGTGGTGATTAAGTCGTTTGTAAGAGAAGCGGACCGTGCCAAACGCGTTACTGAACACAGTGAAAAATTTAGAGATCGCATGATTGAGGCCAATACGATTTCATTGCTTCCGGCGGGTATTATTGAGGCCACTGGTGGATTGGGCATTGTGTTGGTGATTTGGAGTGGGGGCACAATGGCGCTGCAAGATCGGATTTCGGTGGCGGATTTGTTTGTGTTTATTGTGTATATGGGTCACATCTATCAGCCATTTTTGCAATTGGCATCGTTTAATGATGTGTTGCAAAAGGCGGCGGCCAGTATTGAGCGGGTGTTTGAATTATTGGCTGAAGAGACGGATATTGTTGATGCGCCTCATGCTGTGATTCCACAAGATATGAAATGGGACATTCGATTTGAAAACTTGACGTTTGGATATGACGATCAGGTGTCGGTTTTAAGGAATATTGATTTGAAGATTGATGAGGGATCTGTGGTTGCGCTTGTGGGACCCACGGGTGTGGGTAAGACAACATTGGGCAGTTTGATTCCTCGGTTTTATGACCCTCAGCAGGGTGCAGTATGTGTGGGGGGGTATGATGTGCGTGAATTGCCGCTGAAGTTCTTGCGGGAACATATTGCGTCTGTGTTGCAAGATGTGTTTTTGTTTCACGGTACGGTGTATGATAATTTGAGCATTGGGCGACCCGATGCGGATGAAGATGCGGTTCGTGCGGCGGCACAGGCGGCCAATGCGGCGGGTTTTATTGAAGATTTGCCGCAGGGTTATGATACCATGATTGGCGAGCGGGGTGTGCGGCTTTCGGGTGGGCAGAAACAACGGCTTTCGATTGCACGGGCTTTGTTGAAGGACGCCCCTATTTTAATTTTGGATGAGGCGACGTCGTCTGTAGATGTGGAGACGGAGATATTGATTCAAGATGCACTTTTAAAGTTGATGCACAATCGCACGACATTGGTGATTGCGCACCGGTTGTCTACGATTCGCAACGCCGATCAAATTGCGGTGGTTGATCAGGGGCGCATCAGCGAATTGGGAAATCATCAAGCACTGATGGATTTGGACGGGCTTTATGCACGGATGGTGCGAGCGCAGGATGTGTCACGGGATTGGCAGATTGGGTAAATGCTGGGGGTAGGAAAAGCAGGGCAACCTTGTAAGGGTGTTGGGAAGGGGAAGGATAAAGTAATCACTGGGCGGCACAAGCTCTGCCTACCATGTAGCGGGGCGGAGTCATTCGAGTCCTCACTCGGATAAACAAGGGTGGTCTGCGGTGGTCGTAGCACATTGTGAAGCATTAAAATCTCTCTGCGTCAAGCGCAGAGAGATTTTATTTTTTTACCCACACGTTCACGTCAGCTTTTTCAGTATTTGTACGGCTTTTGTTGAGCCACTGGGGGAGGGTTGTGCACATTTGAAAACCTGCATTGCTGAGTGCGTCTTCTTTTTCTTTCCAACCGGCGTCACAATATGAAACATATCGGTCGGCTGTTGGCCAGTTTATGAAATGGAGTAGGTCTGGGGACTGGTTCCAAAAATTGGGCAAACAGAAGAGATCTACGACGCAGGTGTTTGGCCAGGTGGGGTCGCGGTCTGTGGTGGCGTATCCGACCACGGCTTCGGTTTCTTGTTGGGTGAGGATGGCGGTTCGTGGGGGTTGGTTTTCGGCTTGGCGTTCGAGTTCGCTGCGCAAGAGGGGGATGAACGCGCCTTCGGAAGACCCTCGGCCAAAGATCTTGGCGGGTGTCATTCGCACGGTGCCGGGGCAGTCATTTAGGAAAAGTATGGGAGCGACAGGGTAATGTTTTGGGCCTAAGCGGTGGATGGTGGTTGGGCCTGGTGTGAGAAATTGGGATTCGAAAGTTTTTTGGGTTTCTGGATAATAGGTCATGGTGCCGCTTTGGGGTTCGATGCCTTCGAATCCGTAAGACTTGTAAATGTGATAGGCGGGTGAGTCGTAGCCTGTTCCAAGAATAAGTGCGCGACCACCCCGATTGCGAAAGTGCGGCATGAGGACGTCAAATATGAGTGTGGCAGCACCTTTGCGGCGGTCTTCTGGTTTGGTATAAACGTGGCCGAGAAGGCCAATGCCCTTGTATTCGATGGTCATGACGTTGGCAAAGGGGTCACCGTTGCGATGTAAGACGTAAAAGAGGGCATCTATGCCAAGGTCTTGGGTGAGCATGATATGATTGCCCCAGCGCCACGTGGGGCCTTTGTGGGCCAGTAGGTCTCCGTCGATGCGAGGTGCCCAATCGGCGTCGGGACCTTTGATGAGCCCAAGTTCTACGGATTCGCTGTTTTTGAGTGTGACGGTGTCGAGTGGTGTGTACATGGAATTGGCCTTTGGTAAGGGGTTATTGTAGCACTGCCCAGTCTGGCATAGTTGCTAGGTCGATGCCTAATACGACGTGTCCTAAGATCCAGGTGGTTGCGGTGACGAGGACAACACCGACAAGATTTAGGATGATGCCGGTGCGTGCCATGTCGCGCATGGTGATGCGGTTGGTGCCAAAGACGATGGCGTTGGGGGGGGTGGCGACGGGGAGCATAAATGCGCAGGAACAAGAGAGTGTTGCGGGCACCATGAGCAAGAGGGGGTTGACTTGGACGGCAACGGCGAGTGCGGCGAGAATGGGCAAGAACATTTCGGCGGTTGCTGTGTTGGATGTGAGTTCGGTTAAGAAGGTCATCATCAAACAGAGTGCGGCAACAAGAATGAGGGGATGAATGGTGCCTAAACCTTGAAGCTGTTGGGCACACCACATGGACAGGCCTGAGTCTTTGAACCCGCTGGCCAAGGCAAAGCCACCGCCAAAGAGTAGGATGATGTGCCAGGGTAAGTCGGATGCGATTTTCCAATTGAGTATGCGGCTTTTGGATTCGTTTTGGGACGGGATGATAAAGAGCAATAAGGCCATGAAAATGGCCACGGTGCCGTCGTTGATCCAAGCGCCATTTTCGAATAGCTGTGACCAGCCGGGTAGTGTCCAGCTGCCAAGGGTGATGCTTTTGCGGGTTAACCAAAGTAGAGCGAGTGAGACAAAGTCGGCCAGTACGATTTTTTCGGCAAAGGACATGGGGCCCAATTCGGCATATTGGGTGCGCACCATTTGGATGTCGAGGTTTGTGCCACGCCCGCGAATGTTATAGAGCCAACTGATGGTGATGCCTGCAACAATGAGTAGGATAACGGACAGGGGCAATGCAAAGGCAAACCATGTGGCAAAGGATATTTCGGGGGCGTTTGGGAAATGGATGGTGAGAATGCGTGCAAAAGATAGGTTGGGCGGGGTGCCTACCAAGGTGGCGAGACCGCCAATGGAAGCGGAATAAGCAACACCCAAAAAAATGCCGGTGCCAAATTTGGTATCTTGCTGATCGGATTGTTCTTCAACTTTGAGCACTATGGCCATGGCGATGGGGATCATCATCATGGTGGTGGCGGTGTTGGAGATCCACATGGATAAGAATGCGGTGGCGAGCATAAAACCTGTGAGGGTGCAACGGGGGCAGCCGCCAAAAAGGAGCAGGAGGCGTAGGGCAATGCGTTTATGGAGTTGCCAATGTTGCATCGCAAGGGCTACGAGAAAACCGCCGATAAAGAGAAAGATGATGTGATTAAAATAAAGCGGTGCAACGGTTTTGCCGTCCATGATGCCCAAGAGTGGGAACAGCGCGACGGGTAAGAGTGCGGTGGCGGCCAAGGGCACGGCTTCGGTGATCCACCAAATGGCCATCCAAAGGGCGATGGCAGCGGTGTTGGTGACAGCGGGTTCGCCGGGTTTGAGGTCGGTGAAGGTGATGAGGAGAAAGGCAATGAGGGGGCCGAGCCACAGGCCGGTGCGGGATAGGGTGGACGGGGTGTTTTGAGTGAGATTCACAGATAGCTCCAAGCAGGGCATTTGAGTGTGCAATGTGTTTGGGTGAACGGGTTGCAATATAGGGATTAAGTTTTAGAGTTTCAACTTTGACTTTTATGGGTGTGCAGGTTACATTTTTAATATGCCAAATAATGAAAAAACAGACGATGCTTTGCGCGTGGCGCAGGCTTTGAATTTGGGCGATGAAGAGACCGAGCTCCGTTTTCGGCAGATTGTGGATAATATGGGTGAGGCTTTTTTTATGGCGACCCCCAATTTGCAGCAATTTTTGTATGTGAGCCCGGCTTATGAGACCCTTTGGGGGCGCACACGTGACTCGCTTTATGCGGCGCCTGTCTCTTGGTTTCAATCTATTTTTAAGGCTGATCGACGCAACGTGATGCAGATTACCACCAGTTTGGGTGAATCTGAAAAACAAATCACGTTTGAGTATCGCATTATGCGGCCCGACGGTGACCTACGGTGGATTCGCAGCCGGATCTTGGCATTGCGTGATGACGCGGGTGAACATTACCGGTCGGTTGGTTTTTCGGAAGATATAACAGAACAGAAAGCGGCCTCAGATGCGTTGCAACGGGCACACGATGAATTAGAGCAGCGTGTGGCAGAACGGACAGGGGCATTGCGTTTGGCTTTGGAAGATGCACAAGCGGCCAACAGGGCAAAGAGTGATTTTTTGGCCAATATGAGCCACGAAATTCGCACACCGATCAATGGTGTTTTGGGTATGGGGCAGTTGCTTGGTCAGACAGAACTAAACAGCGAGCAGCGTGAATACATTAAAATGTTGCAGTCGTCGGGTGATTTGTTGGTGCGTGTGGTTAATGATGTGCTCGATTTTTCGAAGATTGAAGCGGGTCAGCTCGATATTGAGCGCATTTCCTTTGGTTTGCGCGAAACAGTGAGCAGCACCTTGAGCACATTGGGTTTGCGGGCGCGCGAAAAGGGGTTGCAGTTGCGGCATCAGATTTTGGACGATGTGCCAGAGCAAGTGATGGGTGATCCGGTCAGATTACAGCAAATATTGTTTAATCTGGTCGGCAACGCGGTCAAGTTTACAGAGAAAGGTCATATTGATGTGTGTTTTGAGCAGATTTCTCAAGACGGCAATAGCGTGACCCTTGGCGTATCGGTTGCTGATACAGGTATTGGTATTGCAGAAGATAAAAAGGCGACGATTTTTGAGGCATTCTCTCAGGCTGATACATCGCACACCCGGCAATATGGGGGGACGGGATTGGGCTTGACGATCACGTCGCGGTTGGTTGAGATGATGGGGGGCACTTTGGGTGTGGAGAGTGTTGCAGGTGAAGGCAGCACGTTTCGGTTTTCGCTCCGGTTTGGAAAGGCTAAAGCACAGGCTGTGCAACCCCGACAACGGAAATTGGCTTCAAAGGCTCGGCCAATGCATTTTCTTTTGGCAGAAGATAATCTTGTCAACCAGCGTTTGGCTATGCGTCTCTTAGAAAAAGCAGGCCATACGGTTACGGTGGTGGATACGGGTCAAAAGGCGGTGGACATTTTGTTAGACATGTCTTTTGACGCGGTGCTGATGGATGTGCAAATGCCGGTGTTAGATGGTTTGGAGGCGACTTTGGCGATTCGGCAGCGGGAGACCCAAACAGGTGAACACATTCCGATTGTTGCCTTAACGGCACACGCGATGGCTGGTGATCGCCAACGATGTATGCAAGCCGGTATGGATGCGTATCTTTCTAAGCCGATTGTGATAGAAGCGTTTTATGATGTTCTTGAAGAGATTGGCAAAAAGGCAAAGCCGTAACGGAAGATCGAGTAATTTTGTTTTTTGTAAGCACAAATATGTGTGGTGTTCAATAGGGAGATACATTGTGGCAGTCTGGTGTGTCGTGTGTGTCAGAACTATTGGTTAATTCACACGTTGGCGACCTGTCATTCTGTCGCTTGATTTTTCTGTGCAGGCGGTATAGATTATTAATCACAATAAAGGTGCATTCCTCCTCTTTGCACGTGACCCGTCTGACGGGTTTGCTCGCGTTCCCCACGTGAGAGCTGTTTCCCCATTTTCTGACTATATTCACAATACCGCTCCTCTTTCGTAATTTCTAACGGATTGCTGATTTTCTCTTTTTCCTTGTGGGAGTTTGTCGATGAAATCTTCTGATTTTGTTCATTTGCACAGCCATACCATGTTTAGCTTACTCGATGGGGCATCTAAGCTTGGCGACATAGCACAAGTCGCTGCCGAGTGGGAGATGCCTGCTGTTGCGATGACGGATCACGGCAATATGTTTGGAACCATTGATTTTTATCGGGCCATGAAAGATGTCAATGTAACGCCCATTATTGGTTGCGAGGTGTATTGTGCACGTGAAAGTCGATTTGATCGCAAACCTTTGCCGGGGTTGCAAAGTGGCTCGAATCATTTGGTTTTGTTGGCCAAAGACAACACGGGATATCAAAACCTAATTAAACTGGTTTCTGCCGGGTACATGGACGGTTTTTACTACAACCCACGCATTGACAAAGAGATTTTGCGCAAACATTCAGAAGGTCTGGTTTGTTTGTCGGCATGTGTTGGCGGTGAGATTCCATATTTGCTTGAGCGCGAAGGATACAAGTCTGCTCAAAAGATGGTTGAAGTGTATCTCGATATTTTTGGTGATGATTATTATTTGGAAATTCAACGGCACGGCATTGACAAAGAAAAAGTGATTAATCCGGGCCTCATTAAACTACACAAAGAAATGGGTGTGCCATTGGTGGCGACCAATGATTCGCACTTTACACGGGCAGGAGACCACGAAGCCCATGCGGCATTGGTGGCGCTTCAGACGGGCAAAACGCTGAATGATCCCAACAGGATGTGTTATCCCGAAGGCGTGTATTTCAAATCTGCGCAAGAGATGTATGATTTGTTTGAAGATATGCCGCACGTTTTGGAACAGACTTTGGAAATTGCAGAAAAATGCAAGCATTTGGAAATTTCGTTTGATGAGTATCAACCGCCCGATTTCCCCATTCCCGATAATTTTGATTCGGCGGGAGAGTATCTTGAGCATTTGACGCGTCAAGGCTTGGAAGAACGTGGCACGGTGATGACCCCCGAGCATGAAGAGCGTTTAAAATTTGAATTGAAGATTATCAACGAAACAGGATATCCTGGATATTTTTTGATTGTCGGTGACTTTATACGGTATGCGCGTGAAGCGGGTATCCGATCGGGTGCGCGGGGTTCTGCTGTGGGCAGTTTGGTGGCCTACGCCCTGAGAATCTCGACGGTTGATCCATTGAAATATGGCCTTTATTTTGAGCGGTTCTTAAATCCCGAACGCATATCACCACCCGACATTGACATTGATATGGCAGATCGCGACCGAGAAAAGTTAATCAATTACGTGGTCGAAAAATATGGCCGGGATAATGTGTGTCAGATTATTACATTTGGTACAATGGGTGCCAAGGGTGTTATTCGCGACGTGGGGCGTGTATTAGATCTGCCCTTTTCTGAAGTAGATAAAATTTCGAAATTGGTGCCAACCGAGTTAAAGATGACACTTGAGAAAGCCATGGAAATGGTACCTGAACTCAGGAAAATGTCGCAAAATGGGGGTGTTGGCGAAAAGCTGTTGGGCATTGGCAAACAGCTTGAGGGTTTGGCGCGGCACGCATCAATCCATGCGGCGGCTGTGGTGATTACGCCAAAGCCCGTGACGGAGTATATGCCCCTGTATAAAGCGCCCAAAGGTGGCGAAGTGGTCACACAGTACAACTGGCATCATGTGGAAGATCTTGGTTTTTTGAAGATGGACTTTTTGGGGTTGCGCAACTTAACGTTGTTGGAAGACTCGGTTGCGATGATTGCGCTCAATTATGGCGAGACAATTGATATTGATAATTTGGACCTTGATGACAAAGAGACTTATGAACTGTTTGGCCGGGGTGAAACAACGGGTGTGTTTCAGTTTGAAAGCAATGGTATGCGCGATTATCTGATTAAGCTGCGGCCTGACCGCATTGAAGATATTATTGCTATGACAGCTTTGTATCGGCCAGGTCCTATGAAGTACATTCCCAATTATATTGCGCGCAAACACGGCAGTGAAAAAGTAACGTATGATCACCCCATTTTAGAACCGTCTTTAGAAGAAACCTATGGCATCATTCTCTACCAAGAGCAGGTGATGCGTATTGGGCGCGATATGGCTGGTTTTAGCTTGGGTGAAGCCGATGGTATTCGCAAAGCCATGGGTAAAAAGCTGGCAGAAGAAATGGAAAAATGGCGCACAGGTTTTGTTGAAGGTGCCATTGCGCGCGAGGTGCCCAAACCTGTGGCAGAGAAAATTTGGGCCGATATTGAAGTATTTGCGGGATACGCATTTAACAAGTCGCACTCTGCAGCTTATGCGATTGTTTCTTATCAGTGTGCCTACTTGAAGGCACATTATCCTGCCGAATATATGGCGTCTAATCTCAACAGCGAAATTGGCGATATTGATCGGTTGGTGATTTTGATTGAGGAGTGCCGCCGGATGGGGCTGGATGTGTTGCCACCAGATGTGAATGAGAGCCAAGTGGCCTTTGTGGCAAAGAAAGGCGAAATTCGGATGGGGATGGCGGCCATTCGCAACGTGGGTCGTTCGGCTGTTGAAGCTATTGTGAAGGCGCGTGAAGAAGGTGAGCCGTTTGACTCTTTGTATGATTTTTGTGAACGTGTTGATTTGCGTGGGGTCAATCGTCGGGCCGTGGAGAGTTTGATTAAGGCGGGTGCCTTTGATCATGTGGGTGGGCATCGGGCGCAGTTGCTTGAAGGTGTCGGACGGGCTTTGGATATGGCCCAAAGTGCGCAAGCCGACAGAGCTCGGGGTCAAATTTCTTTGTTTGATGGTGCGGCTATGGAAGCCCAGGCCGCAGTGGTCAACAATTTGGTTTTGCCCGATGTGCCAGAATGGGGCGAGCGTGACCGTTTAACCCACGAAAAAGATATGATTGGGTTTTATTTGTCGGGCCACCCGCTGGCGCGCTATGAAACTGATTTAATGGAGATGGGCATTCGTTCGATAAAAGAGTTGGAAGGGTTACCCGATGGCGGTGAGGTTCAGGTGGGTGGGATCATCTTGGAGGTGAAACCTCATATTGATAAAAATGGTCGCCCTATGGCTTTTGGGTCTTTGGAAGATATGCAGGGGTCCATAGATTTGGTGGTTTTTCCCGATGCCTTTGAAAAAATACGAGATCGGTTTGTTGTAGATGAGATGGTGGTGTTACAGGGGCGCTTCTCTGGGCGCAACGGACGAACCTCTGTGCAAGTTGAGCAGATTCTGGGCATTGATCAAGCCCGTGAGGCACTGGCCGATACGGTGAACGTGCGGTTGACTGGCGAAGTGATTCGGATGGAGCGATTGGAAGCGTTGAAGAATTTATGTATGCGCTTTCCAGGTGATTGCCAGTTGCGTTTGCATTTGGACGTCGGCGGTGACCATCCAACGGTCGTGGTGTCGCGGCGAATGGAAGTGGCACCTTCTGAGATGCTGATGGACGAGATTTCCAATTTGGCCCAAGGGCATGTGAGGGCTTGGGCCTCAAGAGAGGCTGGTCGTGCCCGGCGTGCTGCGAGGCGGGTTGAAGTTGTGCCCGAACTGGATGCCGATGGTTTGCCCGACGAAGATTTTGTTGCAGAGGAATTGGAAGTCGTTTAAGGGCGGGAAGTAGGGAAAAAGAGGGGAAAAAAGAAACAGGCTCGGATTTTAAAATCTGAGCCTGTTTCTTTTTAGAGAAATTTATAACAGAGGTTATTTATCACACGTTTGGAGCGATACCGTATCGCATCCGTATTCTGCCTTAAAAAGTTTCGTGGCGGTTGGCATTGATGTTGAGTAAAAACCCTACGAGTACCATACTCATCACCAGGGTTGACCCACCGTAACTGAGAAAGGGCAAGGGCAAGCCTGTTACGGGCATGACACCAATGGTCATGCCAATGTTGACAAAGATATGAAAGACCAAGATGACGGTTAGGCCAATTGCCACAAGGCTGGCAAAACGGCTTTTGACTTGTACTGCGATTTTGAAAGCACGCCAAATGATAAAGAGAAATAACCCGAGAATGACCATGGCACCGACAAAGCCAAATTCTTCGCCTATAACAGAGAAGATAAAGTCGGTGTGTTGTTCGGGTAAAAAGGCGAGTTTGGTTTGGGTGCCTTCTAAGAAACCTTTGCCGCGCAGACCACCTGAACCGATGGCCACTTTAGATTGAATGACTTGATATCCTGCACCCAATCTGTCCATGTCGGGGTTCAGGAAAGTAAGAATGCGCCGCTTCTGGTAGTCGTGCAGTTTGTTGTCCCATAAATAGGGCGCGCCAACTGCAACGGTGAGGTTGATGAGCAAGGTTATGATGGTGGTTAACAAACGTGGGCGGTGAAAAAAAAGCAACCCGACCAATAGAAGGACCATTGGGGCCAATGTCCAGGGATGAAAGGCACAAATGAGTGTGAGTCCTGGTGAGACCATGAAGAAGAGATGGACTGGGCGTACACCTGCCCAGAAAAACAGGGGCAATATGACCGAACTAAAAACGAGTGCGGTGCCCAAGTCGGGTTGTTTGAAGACCAATAGGGTGGGCACCAAAACCAACAAAAAAGGTAGGACAAATGTGCGTACACGCGTGAAATCGCGGTTGCGCACGGATAAATAGCGTGCCAGTACAAGCACCAGGGCCAATTTGGCCAACTCGGAGGGTTGAATGTGAATGGGGCCCAAGTTGAACCACCTGCGATCTCCCAATTCGAGCACCAACAACAATAAAGTAACTGAGAGACCGTATAGGATGTAAGCAAATGCGTAAAAGAATTTGAGGGGAATGGCAACCGTAATACCAAGGGCTATCAGTGCTAAGATTGCCCAAGTAATTTGTTTTTCATAAAGTTGCCCCGCCGTGTCCAAATCCCAATTATAGCTGGCACTATAGATCATTGTGATGCCAATGAGCGTGGTGAGGCAGATGGTTGATATGAGGGGAATGTCGAGGTCGCGTCGAACGAACCGAGAAATATCCACGAATTACCTCGGGGTGGCTTGAAGGGGTGCTGGCATTTTCTGTGCAGCCACCAGGTTAGGAACAGTTTCTGTGCCGTAATTTTCAAAGAATTTCTCTAATACCTTTTTGGCTATTGGCGCTGCAACAGAGCCTCCACCGCCGCCATTTTCAACCAAAACTGTGACGGCAATGCGTGGGTTTTCTGCCGGTGCAAAAGCCACAAACCAAGCATGGTCATCGCCATGGGAGTTTTGCGCAGTTCCGGTTTTGCCTGCAACTGAAATCTCGGACAGGCGTGCATGGCGGCCTGTGCCGTTGGGACGAGCGACCACATCGTGCATGATGCTGCGAATGGTTTCAAGTGTGGTGGCCGAAATGGGCAAGGGCGTAGACTTTGTAGGGGTATCTAAAAAAATATGCGGGTTTAAGAGTTGGCCCGATGCAATGGCCGCATTATATCGGGCTACTTGAAGGGGGGTGGCTAAAAGTTCACCTTGGCCAATGGAGAGGTTCAGCATATTGCCTTCAAACCATTTGCCCTTTCGCTTTTCATAATAGACACGGTCTGGCACCAATCCATGGGCCTCGCCATCAGCGGCAATGTCAATGTTCGTCGGCTGTCCAAAACCAAAGAGTGAGGCATATCGGCTCCAGTTTTCAATACCTACTTCGCGCCCAAGGTGATAAAAGAAGACATCGCAAGAGTGTATCAAGGCGCCGCGCAAATTGAGTTCGCCACATCCACCTGTCTTGTGGCAACGGAAGATGCGATCTCCAAATGCAAACTCTCCTTCACAGGGATCGAAACGATATTCATCGGCTTCTAAGATGCCCAATTCTAAAGCTGCAATAGCTGTGATCATTTTGAAGACTGAGGCTGGCGGATATTCACCCTGCATGCTGCGATTGAGCAATGGTTTGGCTGGGTCAGATTGTAGGGCGCGCCATGCAGTAATATCGCGGATAGAGCGCGGGTGAAATCGGGGCTGGCTGACCATAGCCAAAACTTCACCCGTAGATGGATCAATGGCAATAAGACTGCCTTTTAAGGTGTCTGCAAACGCTTGCTCGGCAGCTTGTTGCAATCGCCAATCAAGCGTGAGTTTGATGTCTTCACCAGGAATGGGGGGGAGTGTTTTGTCTGGAAAACTACCGACCTCTCGACCGCGTGCATTTACTTCGATGTATTTAACACCTTCTTGGCCCCGCATTTGGGTTTCTTTGAGGCGTTCTATGCCGCGTTTGCCAATTTGGTCGTCATATCGATAACCCAGTGATTTCATTTGAGGATATTGATTGGCATCGATAAGACCCACATAGCCCAAAATATGAGGCGCAATAGGATGGTCACCTAAAAATGTTGGATACCCCCGACGCGCTTCCACCTGAATTTCTACACCGGGTAAATCATAGCGATTTTCTTCAACAATAGAGACGGTTCCAAAACCAACGTCGAGTTTGAGTTTGACGGGTTCGTAAAAATGGCGGTTTTTTGAATTGAGTTTTTCTTCGATTTTGGCATTGGACAAGCCTACAATTTGGCTCAATCGGGCAATGAGTGCTTCACGGGCTTCACCGATGGCACTGCTAAGCAGGCGTGGGGGCACAACTGAGATGGTATAGGATGGCCGATTGTCAACCAAGATGGTTCCATTGCGGTCTCTCACCAAACCACGGCTTGCCTCAGTCGGCACGGGTTGCATCGTGTTGTTTTCTGATTGAATACGATATTGTTCCCAGTCGGCAATTTGGAGCAGATAGAGTCTGACTGTCAAAATGCCAAAAAGGAGCATGACCGCGCCAAACAGCACATAAGCTCTGCGCTCACGTGTGCCATTGTGCATAAAGTCGTCATGCATGAGGTTCTATCCTTTTGTTGAAGACGTGCATCATACCCAGAGAAATGAGGGTACCCAAAAGAGCCGTGTAAACGGCAGTTCCCAAACCATAACGCAAAACGAGATAGAGTGCCTGGAGTGGGTCTGGAAAGGTATAACAAATGAAATATATGAGGTCGCGCATCAAGCTGGATATAAAGAGAATGGTTGCTTGAACTTGAATGTCTTCTGCAACAATGCCCACTCTGCTGTATCCAACAGCAAAACCAATAAGGCTGTTAGACAGTGTGTTTACACCCATCCACTCGGGGTTATAAACATCTATTAAGAAACCCGAGAAAAATCCTAAAATTGTGGCTTCTATTTGTCCGCTGGTAATGCCTACAAAGACCAAAATGAGTACGACCAAATCGGGTTTAACTTCCCAAAGGGATATGGCATTTGTCCAGGATGATTGGAGAAACAAAGCCAGAATGATGAGCAATACATTGCGTGTCGTTTTCATATGTGTTTTTTATTATTCTGCAATCGATTGCTCTGATTCTGGGCGGATGCGAATGCGTGTTCCTGGGCGCAACCCCGATGGGTTATGAATGTTGTTCCATGTTTTGAGTTCTTTCACGCTGGTTTGAAAGGTGCGTGCAATATCCCAGAGCGTGTCGCCGTTTCGAACCGTGTAATGCGTGTTTGAGGCCAAGCCCGATTTTGGGAGATAGATGTCAAGTTTATCTCCCGGATGAATGGCTCGATCTGACGTAAATGCGTTCCAAGCCTGCAAATGTTGAGGGGTTAACCCTTCTGCTTTTGCAATGTCCCAAAGGGTGTCGCCTTTTTTGATCGTGTATTGGGTTTTGGCATAATTTTTTAAATCTGGCAGGCGGTTTATGCCCCCTTTTTTCCATTGGGCAACTTGGGTTTGTCTTTGTGGCTGGATAGGGATTTTTAGTTTGCGCCCCGACCGAATATGGCGTGGGTTTTGAATGCCGTTGGCATCTAAAATAACTTGGGCGCGTACACCCAAACGATTGGCAATGCCCGAGATGGTGTCGCCTGGTTTGATGGTATAATCAACCATTTGTATTTTGTCTGAATCGGGCACGCGTGCATAATTGGTTTTGAATTTTTCTGCTGTGCCTTTTGGCACGCGTAACAAGTAGGGTTTGTTGGTTGAAGAGGGCGGGGTATAAGCCCGGCGCAATTCTGGGTTGAGTTGTTGTATCCAATCATATGTGGTGCCTACACATTTGGCAGCCAAACGCAGCCCGACAGGTTCTGTAAGGGCAACTGTATCGTAACTGATGGGGGGCTGTAAAGCGACGTCATCAAAGCCAAAATAAGCAGGGTCTTTGCTGATGATGACGCTTGCCATAAACTTGGGCAAATGGTTTCGGGTTTCGCGCGGAAGAACGTCTATGTCCCAAAAATTACGTGTGCCTGCTTTGCGAATGGCGCGATCCAGGCGGCCTTGCCCACAGTTGTAGGCGGCAATGACCAATCGCCAATCTTTGAAGTGTTTATAAAGGTAGGCCAGATGGCGTGCTGCTGCGGGGGTGGCTTTTTCGGGATCCATACGTTCGTCTGCCCAAGTATTATACTGCAAATGATATTGCGCACCGGTATGTTGCATAAACTGCCACATGCCCACTGCGTTTGCATGTGAGCGTGCTCGTGGGTTAAAACCACTTTCAATCATGGCCTTATAAGCCAAGTCTTTGGGCAAACCTGCTTTTTGAAATTCTGCCTGAATCATGGGAAGATAGGCCGAGCCACGTGAAAGCCATCGGGTAAAGAAGCTATGTCCATCGGTACGAAAAAAACGGATATAGGCCATTACTTCAGGCGTGAGGTCAATGGGCACATCTGCTTCACCGGCCAACTTGCGCACGTAGAAATCGCGATAGTGGGGATGATTTGCCAATTCTGCTGTTACTTTTGGGGGAAAAGTATTGAGCAAGATTGCCAGTGATGATTGTGGAGATAAGGGCGTGGGGTGGGGGAGCTCTGCATGGTAAAGCTCTAGTGTTGCGCGGGTTAAGCTTACCAAACGTGTGGTGGTTGTGTTGCCTGGATCTTGTTGCTGTTTAAATCGTGCCGAGAGTAATAATGCGGCACTGTCGAGCGTGGTTATAACACGATTGGATTTTACGTTGTGTAACGCAATAGCACGCCGAACAAACAGATAGATGGGCATATCTGGCGATGGTGTGCGAAAGGCCGTAGTATCGGGTAATACGATTGCCTGTTGTGGTTGAGGTGCCGTAGGGCGACCCGTAACACAACCAGAAAGAATTAAGGCAAACGCAATGAGTCGGCCATATTTGGGGCGTGTGGTCACTTTATTTATTGGGGAGAAGTTTGTATTTGTGTTTCTACGACAAAGGGCGTTTCGTAGCCCTGTTTTTGAGCTGTTTTAAGTAATTTTTCAGCTTCTTTGCGCGTTTTGAAATTGCCTACACGCACTTTAAAGTAGGGGGGGTCAAAGTCGATAAATATATCATCTCTCGACAGGTGTTGTTTGGCCCGATTGCGTGCATCTTCGGCAGCTTGCCGTGTTGATGCGGAGAATACTTGTAAACGGAAGCCGCGTGTTTTTACAGGTTTTTTAATTTGTGGGCGTGTGTCTGTTACTTCAATTTGGGTGCGAACCACATAGGCTTCAGGGTAACCCTGTGCACGAATGTCATCACGCAATTGCTTTGCCTCTGCAGGCGTGCTGTTGTTGCCTGCCTGAATTTTATAAAGGTGTGTATCGTCATCGTAATAAACATATGTGAGTGCTTGTAATTTCCGTTGAATGCTTTGTTGCAGCATTTCTGCCCGCGCCCGATCCAAAACAGCTGCAATTTGAACCCGATATCCTGAGGTCCGTTTGGATATGGATGTCGGTTGGGGCCGTGCAATGTTGGGCAGTGAGATTTGCTCAGATACACTTTGGGTAGATGAGGTTGGCTGCAACAAAAAGTCATCGTCATTTAAGGTATAGGGATCGAATTCTTCTCGAACATTTGAAGCCCCCGATGTGGGTAACGCCAAACCTGATTGTGAACTGCCACACCCCAGTGTGATGAAGTTTAATGATAAGATAAGGTAATTTATGTATTGAGGCAGTCTCATAAAAGTGGCGATCTTAAAGAAAAATTGTCGAAAACCCTTGCAAATACACACCTTAGGTAAAGCTTATTTTAAGCTACTCGCATGTGTTTGTCAACCAAATATCTGCATGTCTATGATAAATCAGGAAGTTACATCTATTTTAGAAATGGGTGTGTCATTGTAACATATTGTAAAATAAGGAGGTTTCTTTCTCGGAAATGACGTTGGAAGAAAAACCAGCGTTAGAAGCCGGCATCTTCTGGGTACAACGAGACATTCGTGCAAGTGTACAATTTTAAAAAGCATTGGGGCAAATAAAGAAACGCGCTGGTGCCCTATAGGCAACAGCGCGTTATGATGCTTGATTAACCGATGGTTTGGGGGGAAACCTGGTTATTGGTCAGCAAACCATGTTTTAAATGTTTCTTCATAATGGCCTTTGGCAACACCCTTTTCTGTAATAATCGCTGAGACCAAGTGGTTTGGGGTGACATCAAATGCCGGATTGTAAACTTTCACACCTTTAGGCGCCGTTTGGCGCCCCATACCATGACTGACTTCGTCGGGGTTTCGTTCTTCAATGGGAATCGCATCGCCATGGCTCAAATTCATGTCAATGGTAGACAGAGGTGCGGCCACGTAAAATGGCACCTTGTGTTCGCGTGCTAAAATAGCCAACCCATATGTCCCAATTTTATTTGCGACATCTCCATTTGCGGCAATGCGGTCTGATCCGACAACAACGCAATCGATGTTCTTTTTGCGCAATACTGTGGCCGCCATGTTGTCGCAGATGACCGTGACGTCTACACCACTTTGGTGAAGTTCCCAAGCCGTGAGGCGTGACCCTTGAAGGAGGGGGCGTGTTTCATCGGCATATACTGCCACGCTTTTGCCTGTTTCAACTGCGGCATAAACCACCGCCAGTGCGGTGCCATAATCTGCAGTGGCCAACCCACCCGCATTGCAATGGGTTAAAACGGTTGTTTTTGGGCCGAGAAGCTCCGCACCATTTTTGCCAATTTGTCGGCAAACGCGTTTGTCTTCTTCAAAGATTTCGTGGGCTTTGGCCAAAAGTACTTCGCGCCGATCTTCGGGAGATTGGCCCATCGTACTGTTGCACACCGCTTCCATAATATCTAATGCCCAAAAAAGGTTGACCGCTGTGGGGCGGGTTTGCGAGAGTATTTTGATGCCTTCTTTGACATGGGTATCAAAGTCATGGTTGGCTGTGATGGCTTCTTGTGCGGCAATAACAACCCCATATGCTGCTGCCACACCAATGGCAGGTGCCCCTCTGACACGTAGGCTTTTGATGGCTTCGGCAACAGTTGGAATGTCTTTGCAATCTATTTGAATGTATTCTTCGGGCAAGCGGGTTTGGTCAATAAGCCGAAGCGCATTGTCTTCCCATAAGATTGTTGGTACAGGCATGTACACTCCGTGAAGTAAAAATTAAAAAGGACAGACGACGGACGACGGACCATAGACGACAGAACATCGCGTTTTTCGTCGTCCATTGTCGTTTCCGAACGCGTATTTTGGACGGATCCTCAATTTTGTATTGCTATTGGGATTCCTTCATCTTCGATATGCTCGACGGGTGCATCGCCCCAAAGGCGTTCTAAGCCATAAAATTGGCGTGATTCGGGCTGGAAGATGTGTACGACCACATCGACAAGGTCGATGAGTATCCATTTGCGGGTGTCATAGCCTTCCACTTGCCAGGGGCGGTAGCCATCTGCTTTGAGGCCTTCTATAACCGCGTCTGCCAGGGCACGCACTTGGGTATCGGCAGCACCTGTGCAGACGATGAAATAATCTGAAAAATCTGCAATGCCTCGCAAATCAATGACCGAGAGGTCTTCGGCTTTGCGTGATTGAAGGTGTTCGATACAGCGTTTGCGGAGGGTTTCAATTGGGTCAGACAAAACAAACTCCTTACTGATCTTTGAGTATGGGTAGGTGGGCATAATCTCGCCCAACAATAATGGTTACTTCTTCTATACGAAAGGGATCGGGTGTGATTTGTTGAATGAGGTTTTGTGTGCCAAGGATGTCGGCAACTTGCTTGGCGTGATGCATTTTGCCCACGCGGTCGATAACGAGCGTTTCCGAAAAGGCATAACTGTCTGCATTGCCAAGGGTCATCACGTCAAAGCCCTGTTCGCGCAGTTTGGTACCCAATTGTGTGGCTATGCCATCCTTGCCACATCCATTGAGAATTTCAATGCGAATGTTTTGAAATGTTATTGGGCCAATGGGTTTTAATTTTTCTTGTTGCTGCCAGAGCGTGCTTATCCCGATGGCCAAGAGACCAACAAGACCCATACATGCTGTCCAGATCCAACGTTTCATAGTATCTAATATATATACAAAAACAAAAAAAAGGACATCACATATGTGCTGATGTCCTTTTTTTTGTTTTGTTGTGCATTTTTAGTGCGGTGCGTAAAAGCCATAATTGGGACGCCCATAATAGTTGGGCATGTTGCTAAACCCAAATTCGATGAGAAGATTGGGTTTGGGTTGATATAGGACACTTATATTGGGAATGACGACCTGCAAACCGTTTGTTGAACCATAGTGGGTGGCACGAGACAGGTTGTTGGCCACGCCAATTTGCGCTTTTACCACAAGGGGTTTGGAGATTTGATAGGTTATCTCGTTGAGGTAATATTGACTGAGCCCGCCTCCTTGCCCTGAACCAAAAGTCATACCTAAGGTGTGATTGAAGGAGAGTTTTTTAAGATCAATCACATTGTTCGCTTTTTGTAGGCCTTGGGTAAGCGGGATTTGTAAACCAGACTTTTGATCGGTGCTTAAGCCAACTTGGGCGCTGACCTGGGTGGCAATGAGCGCGATGGTGATGAGTGCCCAAATGCATTTTGAACGCATGACATGTCTCCTTTTTCAACAGATGTTCGCTTAAACGAAAGAATACATTAATTCAAAACAGATGTCAAGATTTCAGTTGCAACCGTGAGAAGATACACCCATTGACTGGCAATTGGGTGTTATATACGGCTTCGATCTATGGTGTTAGACGCATCAGGTGAAAGATGCGTTCCACATGGTAACAAAAAGGCGTCTTATCTTCGTTGGTGGAAGACAAGACGCCTTTTGAAATGGATTTTTTAGAAGGCTATTTTTTATCCATTAATTCTGAAAAGTCATCAAAAAGATATTCGGCATCGTGTGGCCCAGCAGAGGCTTCGGGATGATATTGCACACAAAAGAGGGGCAGGTCGCGATGTCGTAACCCTTCAAGGGTGTTGTCGTTGAGGTTGATATGCGTCAGTTCAACGGCTTCTTTGTCGAGTGAATCGATGTCTACTGCAAATCCATGATTTTGCGAGGTGATTTCAACTTTGCCAGTGCGGGTTTGTTGTACGGGTTGATTGGCACCTCGGTGACCAAATTTGAGTTTGTAAGTCGATCCCCCGAGGGCAATACTCATAAGTTGATGGCCCAAGCAAATGCCAAACATGGGACGCTCTGTCGAGAGCTTTTGGATGTTTTCAATGGCATAGGTAATGGGTTCGGGGTCACCAGGGCCGTTGGATAAAAAGATGCCATCGGGGTCTATTGCGAGCAAGCTTTCGGCAGGTGTGTCGGCTGGAAAGACGGTGACGTCGCATCCGTGATCAACAAGGTAACGCAAGATGTTTTGTTTGATGCCAAAGTCATAGGCGGCAATTTTGTATTTGATTTGGCCTTTGAGATGGGTTTTTTCATTTTTTTCTAAGTCGTGCAGGCCTTCTGTCCAGTGATATGGTTCTTTACACGTAACGCCTTTTACCAAGTCACGACCTACAAGGCCTGGATAATCATTGGCCTTTTGAATGAGACTGTCGGTGTCTATGTCTGTGGTGGATAGAACACCTTTCATGGCGCCTTTTTCACGTGTGTGTCGTACCAGCGCACGCGTGTCAATGCCTTGGATGCCGACAATGTTATGTTCCTTAAGGAAATCGCCGAGCGTTTGATTGGATTGCCAGTTGCTTGGATAGCTGCAATATTCTTTGACGACAAAACCTGCGACTTGAGGTTTTTGCGATTCAAAGTCTGCTGGGTTGATGCCATAGTTGCCAATGAGTGGATAGGTCATGGTCACAATTTGGCTGTTGTAGCTGGGGTCGGTGAGAATCTCTTGATACCCAGTGATGCTGGTATTAAAAACAACCTCTCCCAAGCTTTCACCGTCTGCGCCAAATGATGTGCCTTCAAAGAGGGTGCCGTCTTCGAGTGCGAGTATGGCTTTCATTAAAACTCCTTTTGGAACCACAGAATGTGCAGGGCGCATAGCGTTTAAACTCTTTGCGATACCCGTTGTGGTCAATTTTAAATTTGATGCGTAATGCGACCACCGAGCATGGTGATAGTTGCACGACCTTTGAGTGTCCAACCATGAAAGGGCGTGTTGCGCGATTTGGATTTGAATTGGTTGGCATCGACAACCCATTCACGGTTGGGGTCGATCACGGTGATGTCTGCTAATTTGCCAAGAGAGAGGGTGCCACCGTCGATGCCCAAAATGCGTGCGGGTTCGATGGTGAGTTTGGCAATGGTGGTATTGAGGGAAAGGGTGTTGGTGTGTACCAGTTTGGTAAAAAGGATGCCCACGGCAGTTTCAAAGCCCAAAATGCCATTGGGGGCGTCGGTAAATGCACGCAACTTTTCTTCGTTGGTGTGTGGGGCGTGATCTGTGGCCAAGGCATCTATGGTGCCATCTTGCAAACCTTTAATGACGGCTTCTTGGTCTTCTTTGGCGCGTAAGGGGGGGCTCATTT
>JBLHJX010000030.1:0-30521 GCA_047619225.1 Candidatus Latescibacterota bacterium | reverse complement strand
ACTATCTACAAAGAGTTTAAAGTCGCCTTCGTCAACAACACCGTCGGCATTCAAATCTGCAGCTTCGTCACTGGCTGACCAAGTGGCAAAGTCGAGGATTGGAGGACCTTGACCATCACCATCACCATCACCACCACCACCATCACCAGGTTGGGGTAAGCTTGCGAGAAAGAGGTCATAGTCAGCCTCATTAATCACAGTATCACCATTCAAATCCTTTGCATCTTGGCTGGCCACCCACGTAGAAAAATCGGGGACCGGTGGTTGAGCGCCACCTTGTGAATCGCCACCTTGTTGCGTGCCATCACCTGCACCAGGTTGGGGTAAGCTCGCGAGAAAGAGGTCATAGTCAGCCTCATTAATCACAGTATCACCATTCAAATCCTTTGCATCTTGACTGGCCACCCACGTAGCAAAATCGGGGACCGGTGGTTGAGTGCCACCTTGCGGATCCGTTGTTGGAGGTGGGGGAGTTTGCCCCCACACACCACTGGGCAACGCAACGCTGGTCATAAAACCGACCAGTGCTACGACCGATATATATTTGAAAATTGATTTCCACCGTGACATACAGCATCCTCCTTTAAAGGATAGAAACTAAGCAGGTTGGGGGCGCTCCTAATGAGAGCCCCGGCTCCCTCCCTGCAATGTATTTTTAAAAAAAGAAAAATGGACATCCAATATGCCCAACCGACTGCGAAAATGCAACCCTTTTCCTTGTAGCGAACCAAGTGTTAAGATAAACGATCACATTCAAAAAAAAAGTGACAGTTATCACCTCCAGGCCATTTATATATAAAAAGTTTCCCGCGCCATCAATGCTCGCAGTGATCACATATGATCACTAAGAACAGACCCAAACCGCGAAACCACTGCCAATATCGCTCTTCAACCCAATACCACTGATCATCCAACAACAAAAATGTATACTGAAAGCCTTGTAAAATATAATACTTAAAGAAACATACCGTTCGTTACAATACGCAGGCATGCATATACACTTTATAACAAAGCAATATACGTGCCGATACACACCATTTACAATCTCTTTTACGATAGGCCATTATAAATCCAACGTTTAGACACTTAGACCATTCCCCACAATCGAAAAGCCCCACAGAGTCGGTGCAAAATACTTCACAAAATGGCCTATATGAACCACAAAAAAGCGCAGGTGCATAAAACTGCACCTGCGCAATAAACTTCACATTCGTTTTAGCAAACTACCGATCTCCTTCAGAACCAAAACCCAACAGGCTTATTCATCCGCAGCGTTTTGCGCCCTAAACATCTTTACCAAATGATTGGGCAAAGACCAAGAAATCGGAAAATCCAATATTGCCATTGCTGTCCAGATCTGCTTTGGCGACATACCCGGCATCACCGCTGTTTTTTCCAAAAGCCTGAGCAAATATCAAGAAATCTGGAAACCCAACCGTTCCATCACCATTTAAATCGGGGCTCGGCCCTGAACCAGCACCACCGCCAAAGAGCACCGTAGCGCCACCGGCACCAATACTTAAAGATTGTGTGCCTGATGAAGTGCCATATTCAGCAGAGGTTAAAACCACACTGGCACTGCCACTAAAACCACTGGCAACAGTAAAGGACACCGTACCAATACTACCCGCGTCCTTTGTTGCTGTTGTGCCCAATAAAGCCAAACTAATTTGCACAGACCCACTGCCAGGCACTGTAATGGGTAATCCACCCGTAAAAATGTCTGACGCTGCAAAACCTTTGAACGTAAGTACGTTGCTGTCAAATGACAGAACCACATTCACACCCAAAGCATCCAAAGCGCCAGAAACGGCAACCAAATCAATCTCAACAATGTCTCCAGATTTTGGTGTGGTCGAAGATTGTCGCGTTCCCTGATCGCCAGGTGTCAAATCCAAATCCAATGCCACGGGGCCAGCAGGCCCCGTTGGCACCTCCGTAGATGTTGCTTGAGCAACGACTTTTGCCGTTTGATCTACGGCCCCAGATGCACTCGCCGTCACAGTAATGGTTCCAGCAATGTTACTGAAAATGGTTGTGGTTGCAACGCCATTGACCGCCGTTGCAGTTGTTGCTGTTAAACTGCCACCCGACGTTGCAAAAGTCACAACCGAACTGTTATCATCACTTTGCAACACACCAGACAGATCCAAAACTTGAGCCGTCACTGTCGCAGCGTCAGACCCACTCGCATCGATGATACTCGGCAAAATGGTCAAACCAATTGACTTGGTCAATTCTACGCTGCTGATCAAGCCTGTAACACTTGAACGCAACGAATCCGAAACCGAATTGACATCTGTTAAAACAGCACTTTGTACCGCAAGCCCAGTCTCACCTTTAAAGCCATCTAATGCCTCAAATTGTAACACACCCAATAAACCATCCCCTTCAGGAGCAACTTTTTCAGATGGACCAAGAATCACCGCGGTCAATGTCGCTGTGCCCGTGCCAACGCGACCGATAAATGCACCCAAGCCACCGTCATTCTTCAAAATATTAGCGCCTTCCGCCGACGTTTGTTCCAACACAGACTTCAAAGCAACCTTTTCGGCGTCATATGTAACAACGACCTCATAACCAATTAAATTGGTCACCCCGTTGGCATATACACCGACCGAAAACGCTTCGCCTGCTGTCACCTGCTTCGTGGTGACACCACCATTGCCCGTGGCAGAATCAAAATCAAAGGCCAATAGAGCACTCGCATTGTTCCCACCAACGCCTGGCACGGAGGGTGTCGGCGCAGTTGGAACAGTAACCGCAATTGCCAAATCAGAAATCAATCCTTCAGCCTCAAGAGTGAGCACATCGGGTTCACCATTGCCATCGCTGTCTAATGAACTACCCATTTGACGTCCGTCAGCCAACTGCAGTGAGAGAAAAACACCATACGCACCAGGCGGCACATTCTGAAACTGGAAAGTGCCATCACGCCGAATAGTCACCTCACCTACGCGTTTCTGATCACGCAAATTACCCAACGTCACTTTCCCTTTTGCTGTGCTACCGTCACTCAGTGTAATGCTACCCGCAATCGAACCACCTAAGAAACGTTCTCGTGTCGAAAATGGAATTTCAATAACATCATCCAATTCCGCACCCGAAACACCTTGAGCCCATAACACCAACAAAACATAGTCAGTATCTGGCTGTAGATTTACTTGCGCCTCAATTTCGCGCGGGTTATCTCGGTTGATTCGCAAGTGTTCCCGTGGGTCAAACCCTTCAATGGGTGGAATCATTTCAACATCCAAAGCCAATTGACCCCGATGTTGTTGCAACGGTTCAGAAAACTCCAACGCCAAACGTTGACGCCCCGAACCCACACCCCCTTTACCCGGTGGTGGCGTGCTGGCACGCAGGTCTAATTCGGAGTTCAGTTTCACGTCAATGCCGGAAATTTCTGCCCCATCACCCACTTCAATAATAATTTGGTCACCATTTTGATCCACATGGGACCCGACCAAACCCAAACCTTCGCCTGCATTACCTCCTGATTCAAAAAAGA
Organism: Candidatus Latescibacterota bacterium; assembly: GCA_047619225.1. Classification (GTDB taxonomy): domain Bacteria; phylum Latescibacterota; class UBA2968; order UBA2968; family UBA2968; genus JABIFK01. The sequence goes on along the minus strand of JBLHJX010000030.1, from coordinate 27,010 downwards.
CGACACTCTCTACCACATAACGACCAGCAGGCACACCTTCAATAGAAAACGCGCCAGATCTCGTGACATCAAATGCCGTCCCCAATTGATCTTCATCACCATCGAGGTTTTCAAAATCAAGATCAGCAGAAATGAGTCCGACAAAACCAATACCATTGCGCAACACAGGGTCAAGCACATGGCCCGGCGGCAAAACAAAATTGCCCGTCACCTTACCTTGCGGCACCGCAACACCCGTAGAAAAGTGGGCTTTATAAATGTGATCTAATTCAAAACCGTTCACATCATAAGCTTCAACAAGCGCAGCCAAGTAGTTACGATTTGGCTCCAATACCACGGCCACCGAAAGAGTCATGCCATCGTCGCTTAAGGTCAAATCTTCAGGTTCAATTTCACCACTCAAAGGCCGGGGTAAAATTTCAATATGAGCAAACACGTCAGAACCTTCAGATCCCACGGGTTGATTCAAAGTGACTGACAATGTGGTTTGAACCGACACGTTGGCATCCCCATTGGCAGGACTTGATGACACAGCTTGAAGTGTTGGCAATGCCAAGGCCGTTGTAAAGATGCCAAAAATCTCATTGCCTTCATCAACGGCGGCAAACACTTCATAAAACGTGTCACGCTGCAACGTCATGGTCGCTTTTAATTCGCCACCGACCACTTCGGTGATCACATCCACATCCTCACCACCATCTTCACCATCTTCCTCACTCGGTTCATAAACGTAAATTTCAACCAAATCCTTTGTCGCATCCGTCAATGGCACATCAAACCGCAAACGAATCTCTGCACTAAGCGGCACGGCAAATGCGCGGTCAATGGACAAATTGCCTTCTGGCGTCACAAACACAGCCTCTGTGATCCGTTCGACAACGAGCTCACCCGCGCCGCGTAAAACCGTCACCGTGCGCGCAAAAGCCGTTCCCACATCAGTAGGCAACGCTGTCACTTGAACACGAACACCTTTTACAAGTGCAGACAGCTCAAGCGCGTTGCCATCACGATCAATCAATCGAGTATCACGATTAAACCCAAACGAGACCCGTAAAGTAAACCGGCTGTTGTCAAAATTAACACTGCCCAACTCACCAACAAACAACCCGCTTTCCGAATCAGAGGGTGGCAATGGAGATCCCGCAGACTGCACACGTACTTCAACAGCCACAGGCGGGCGCCCCATTTCTTGTGCTTCCTGTGCAAAAATCACCAACTGATTACCAGGCCTTAGATCCCGTGTACTCAACGCACCTCCGCGAGAGCTTACCACACGTGTATTGGCATTAAACGAAAATGAGGGACCCGTTAAATCAATACGTCCTCGCCCATCTTGTATCTGCACATCTAAGACCAAACCCGTCACCTTCGGCTGAGCTTGGCGCTGAAGGCCTATAACCTCTAAAGCTCGAATACCATCGTTGCCCACCAACCCAAAAATCTGCACCACATCACCCGGCAAGAAATCATCAATATCTAAAAATCCACCGTCTGCTGTGTACAATTCAGCGCCCGAAACATCCACGGACACAGGCCGGTCATCGGGACCACGAATGAAGAACAAATCGTTTTCAGGTTCAACGCGTGCAATCGAAACTGCTTCAATAAATACCTCTTCCAAATCTTCTTGAAGTTGAACAATCAACTCCGAAACGCTTTGCCCACCTGATACAACGACCAGGTCTTGAAAAAAATCTGCTTCACTTTCTGCATGCTCATTTATACCACGCAAAGCAAATAACGATACAGGTCCATCAAGTGTGCGAGCATCTAAAACAATGGCAACCACATATTCACCATCTGGCACATAATCAAGCTCAAAACCCAAATCGCCATCCAATGCCGTCAAACGAACGGCTGGCCGAATAAATTCACCCAAACCCCCATCCTCGCCGCCATCTCCACCGCCCTGCTCACCCTCTCGACCATCGCCTTCTTGAAAGGGTTCAAATTGACCCTCACTGGGTTGCTGTTGCAAAAGCGCAGTCTTTGCGGCACGTTTTAGCCGTGCAACCTTTCCAGCACGATCCCCATCATGGTCACCTTCTTCACCAAAAAATATTTCTAAAAGAATCTCAGGGTCTAACAAAAGTGCAATCCCCTCTTCTTCTATTCTTACCTCACCAATATCTTCAGGCAGCAAAGCCTTACCAGAAACGGTCGCATCAGACAAATCGGTTGTGCCAAAGAAAAACTGTTGCAAATCTTCTATTGATAGCGCATCCGAATCGCCAGTGATCAACTGATAAGTCTCACCTTCGGGCAAATCGAACGTCGCCGTCAGGGTCAGTCCATCGTCACTCACCCGGGGTAGACTTGCCCTATCCAACAAAGAAGGCGGCAGCGCAACAAATTCCAAATTGCCAAAATCAGGATCGCCATCAGAATCAAACGTTACATCTAAGGGTTGACTAAATGTGAACACGCCTTCTTGTGGTCCAACTGCAAGCACCGGGTTTTTCACATCTTCTTCAAGCGTGACACCCCCCAATGTAAATGACACGACCGAAATCGGCCCATCCACTGGAGGTTGTGTGCCACCATCGCCCCCACCTGTGCTGGGTGGCGGTTGTACGGTTTGTGCAAAATCAGCTGGGTCACCGGGGTTGGTCACCGGTAACGTGGCATCCACAGTGCCATCACCATCAGGATCGGCCAACTCTGTGCCATTTGGAACCCCATCCCCATCCGAATCCAATTGAGCCAATTTGGCATTCCAAATCACTTGCCCGGAGAACCCAGATGCTGTCAAGAAATTGCTCTCAACTTCACGCCCAAAGGCATTGCGAGTACCGCCACCTGCTGGGTTAACATGACAATTTGCACACCCATTAACCGAGCCGTTGGGTAACTGGCCGGGGCGAAAAGGCCGCGCATCACTACTTGCAGGCCATCCAACCACCAAAGCAGTCAACACCGTTAACACACCAAAAGTTTTCCACCGTGACATAGGAGACCCCCTAAATAGGTAAATGATGGATATTTTGCATGAGTACCAACGTAAGAAAAATAAGTTCTTTGTGGTTCACAACACAGCCACTACAACTTTTAATCTCAGAAAATATAGTCGTCGGTAGGCCTCTAGGGCAACTCTTTTCCTAACCCCAGTCGCAGAAAGGTGGCGCATTCAGCCTGTATCGGTAAACAAAATACATCCACAAAAAGCCCATTTATTGTCCCTTTATTAAGACAAAGGAGGCTGACGATTATTACCGTCAGCCTCCTTATCACGACATGCGCGGGTTGTGCTTGTTGCTGCAACGACCCCTGTGCGCCACTGGCCGCCTCATCAACCATATAGGGTGTATCTTCCAACACATAACAAATCAACTCGCGCATATAGACCTCGTCGTCAATCACAAGCACACGTATCATATTCCCGGGACTCCATAGGGAGGGGTGGAAAATATCACCGGGGGAGATGAGATATTCAATTGAACGATGAAAAATAAAAATGCTTTAATGCATAATTCTAACCCCTATATATGCAAACACAAAAAGCGAAGGGCGTATTTAACCCTTCGCTTTTTCAATGACTTTTTGAAAAATTATTCTTTGGAATTACGGATACCTGCGAAACGTCCGTTACCCGATCAAATTGTCCAAAATACGGTCAGCAACCTGAGCATTTACACCACCAGCATCATAAAACCCGCTGGCCACGCGGTCGCGTGCTTGGGCTACACGGTCTTCGCGCACATCTGGCACAGAACCCAATTCCCGCCTTGTTGAGCGGACATCTTGGATCTCCTGTGCCACAGCGTCAACCACGCCTGCGTTCAAAACCGCATCGGCAATCGCTACACGCACTTCGGGTTGGTCATAATAACCACTGGCTACGCGCTGCTTCACGGCTTCGACACGAGATTGACGCACGTCACTAACGGCGTTCAAATCGACCGTGCTGGCAGCTTGCGCGCCCAAGGAACGAGATGCGGTCGAAATTTCAACCACGTCACCGGATCCCCCGATGTTGCGCTTGCGACGCATTTCTGCGTTTTGTCGTCGCTCGGTTTGCTGAGGTCCTTGAACCTCATTTATGGCATTTTCTATTCTCATAGCGTTCACCTCTATCATATATATCGACATTAGCATAATTATCTTTAGGCTTTTATATAAAAAAAACACCATAAGTGTAAAAAAAACGAAAAATCCTCATCAAAGAGGCTTTTCAGACTCTCCACACCACCCAAAAACAAAAAAGCGCAAGTTTACATTGGGTAAACTCGCGCTCCAAAAACGGCCTCAACATGCAGTTAAAAACCTTAGGCAACCTGAATCTTTAGGAAAGCTTCTGCAATCCCTTCTCGAACTTCTGGGCGATCATAAAACCCACTTTTTATACGCGCCCGAGCCGTCTCAATGCGATCCATTCTTAAGTCGGGCAGTGTATCTAACCCAGACATTGACATTGACAGTTCAATCTTGTCGTCCATTTTTTGCTCAGATGCACGCGCTGTCTGCGTTGTGGCACCAGTGCCATATCTTTCACCCAATGTCTGGGTTGATACTGTGTGCTCAATTCTCATATCACCCTCATTGTCGAATATCTAACGTGCCGTAATTCCCTGACAGATTATTTTGGATCAGTTTATTTAAACTCTGAATCATTTTTGCACCCATAATCGCAGGCGGATGTTTTGCCGCAGGTAACGTCGATGCAAAATCAACTTGATCAATATGATGAAGCCCGGGGTCTGATAGCGAACTGTTGCTTTCTGCCGTTCGTGCTGCTGCCAGTGCATTTTCAAAGCGAATGTGCTTTGTCTGATCTACCTGTTGATGTGGGTAAAAAGAACCCGAATCTTGTACACCAGAAACGCCATTCATGGCACTCACCTCGCAATGTGGATAATTTTACCTACCCGAAAGGAAAAAAACACCTGTGAATATCTCCTAAATACAAATAAACACAGTATTATACGCTACGGCCTTAACCACGCAAATACCATTCCAGATGGTTCTCGAAATAAAAAAAATCCCCCAACCATTTCGGTTGAGGGATTTTGCTGGGCAGGAAATATTACTGGTTCAGATACTGTATTGGGTTATTCAGACCGATCAATAAACCGAGCTGGAGTGGCAACCCGAGGCCTAGGCTGATAAGCTTTGGATACCTGTGTCTGTTTTTTTAGCCCCGTTATTTGCTGCCTTACCCCTTCCATAGATCGCTCAAGCATCGTTTGATTATAGTTTTTTACAGTCTGAATCTCCTCAATCATAGCCCGAATCTCGTCAATAATGCCATCAATAAGACGTTTTTCCATCACTGGGCGATCCCACCCCAAATTGTTCCAACCTTGGCGCAACGGACGCAACTCGGCTTCTAAATCTCTAATTTTTCGCATTAATGACCGCGTTTCAGACGCCCCTGCGGTTAAGCCGCCAATATCCATGGCCTCTATATAAGCCGTCTGTTTTTCAACAGCCTGCTTCATCGAGCGATAATGTCCAAATTGCGTATTTAACAAAGTATTAATCTTTTGGCCCACAGCAATCATAAATTACCCCGTCACACTCAGTCCTGGTTTGTGTGCAGCAGAACCTGCACCCTCGGTTTCCTGTACCGCCTGTTCCCATGCGCCCAACAGGTTCTCCATAATGCGAACACATTCCTCAACATATTCAATGTTCAATTCCATATTGCCATTGAGTAAGCGTTTATAGATATAGAGATACAACTGGCGTAGCGATTGGGATATCTCGCCGCCAATGTCCATATCCAAAGCCAAATTGAGTTCCATAATAATATCTTGTGCTTTTATCAGTGCATTTCCCTTACCTTCATAATCTTTTTTTTCAATTAGATCAATGCCCTGTTTCATTGCGCGAATCGCGCCCTGGTATAAAAGTATAATCAGTTTGCCTGGCGAGGCCGTGTTGACCTGCACTTGGCGATACTGGCCGTATGCTTTGGGACTGGCTGCCATATCTCCTCAACGGTTAGGGTGGGGAAAGTAAATAAACGAATTTAGCGGGAGTTACGTAATTGAGCACAATAGATTGTGCGATTTTATTGGTTAAATTTCCACAATAAGGCGCAAACTCGCGACCTTATGGTTTTGGGGTAAAAAAAGCGCACAGATTAACACAGCTCAATTACTTAGTTGTCGCGGTTGTCGCTGCCAACTGTGACCCTAAGAACGATCCTAATGAATTAAATTGGGCAACAGCTGTTTCCATTGCTGTAAACTGTTTTTGCAAGATACTTTGCTTCACCTCAATACGCGAGTTCAAGGAAGCAATTTGTTCAAGTGCAGCAGCAATAGTATCGTCGATAGCCCCTTCACGTGTGGCAATCAACCCATCAAAAGGGTCGGTAATCGATTTTAAGGTGCGGCGCACCTGATCTGCAACGCCCTGAGTAAGAGTAACGGTGCCCTGACTGTTGCCTTGACTGATCAATTGGGCGGGTGTCAAACTCACACGAATCGACAAACCTGCAATATTCGAAGATGTTGTAGGCCCAGTCAATATACGCCCAGAACCCGTCATTGTCTCACCATTGACGGTTCCAACAACATCCACACCATTATACGTGGCATCAGCTAAGCCCATTTCAGCCGTATTTTGGCTCACAGTAAAACCGGTCGGAGAGCCAAAGGCATCGGATGTCAATTTTAACTTACCGGCATCATTGGATGCGGTAACACCAATATTGAAGCGCCCTTCTTCTGTTACTTCCATCGTACCAAAATCCAAACTTCCACCGCCCTCATTGCGCTCAATCAGTGCCAATGTCAGCGAACTATTCCCCACTTGATTGTCCGTGATTTTAATTTGGCCATTGGTATCAACAGATGTTGATACAGTGCCACCAAAAATACTTTGAACCTCTGCCAACAAATCATCAACTGATTGTGTGGTCGGGTCAGTAAAAGTAAACGTGCCGGATACCCGAGCACCATTGTGTAATGTCCCCTGGATATCAATGGTGTCGTTAACCACCACGCCTGCACCAAAAACGCTGTCAAATGTTGTTGCCCCCGAAATGGCAATAGTACCATCTGTGGTATTGGCCACAGAACCTGTGCGCACCTCAGCCACGGTGGAACCCAACTGCGTGTTGATCTTAGACACTATAGCGTCAATATCATCGCCCGTTGTCAAATCAATTGTTGCTGCCTTACTGGTCGTTGCATCTGTTATGGTAATACTCTCATCGGCAGCCAATCCACCAACCAGATCCGTAGTACCTGTATGCGTGGCTTGTTCTGGAGCCGTTGTGATATTGACCGCAAACGATCCAGCTTTGGTATCATCACTTTGGAACACAAATTCAATATTGGGATCAGAGGTTTCTCCATTGGCCACCATAACCTTGCGAAATGCGTTAAAATTGGTGGTCAAACTGCTCTCTAGCTTCGCACTATCAACCTGTAAAAGACCCTCTCGATCAAATGAAACACCAAACAGCGTGAGCACATTTTCATCATCGGGCAACCCTGTAACCGGCGTGGTAACCACCTGCCGCAATTGCGATTGAAGCGTCAATAACGTTGTATCTCCAGACAAAGGCCCCGATGTCTGTGAGGCTTCATCAAATACAAATTGCGCACTGATAAGAGCGTTGGCCTCATTAAAATCAGAGACAAACGTATTAACCTTGTCACGGATACCTGATATGTCTTGGATAAGATCAATATTTACATTGGTCCCAACAGCCACCTTGTTCAAGCTTAAAGAAACGCCCTCAATGGCATCAGTAACCGTATTGCTTGACCGCGATAAGGTCACGCCGTTTACACGAAAACTGGCATTTTGACCGGCCACGACCTCACGAGAAGTCGCATTTTGACCTTCTGTTGTCACCGCCATTGTGCCAAAGTTGAGTGTACCGCCCCCTTCATTATTGGCCGACAACGCCACAGACAGCTGGCTTTCGCCTGATGTATTATCCGTCACAACCAGCTTGCCATTGCTGTCCACACTGGCAGTCACCACATTGCCAAATACAGTCTCTATCTCGGTCATCAAATCTTGAAGGTCATTTGCATTGACATTGCCAATAGTAAAATTTCCAGATACCGCATTGCCATCACGGTCTGTCCCTGAAATTGCGATGGTATCGTTATTGGTAACGCTTGCACCAAAAATAGCATTAAATCGGGTGCTGGCATCAACGGCCGTTGATCCATTGGTCGTATTGGCCACATTGGCCGTATGCACTTCTGCAATCGCAGGATCCACACTTGATGCCCCAGCAAGAACACCCAAGGCCTCAAGTACGTTGCCATCATCTACCAATGTAGTCGTGCCATCAATTTGTAGCCGAAACAAGTTATTGCCATCTTCATCTGCTTCACTCACAATCGAGGTGGTCACGCCCGTTGGCCCAGCTGCATCAATGGCATCTTTGATGTCTTGTAAAGAATCCGTTGAAAGATCAATCGCAACGGTTTGATCTCCAATCGTCACAGTTCCCGAAGGAGACCCATTTAAACCGATCAGGCTGCCCACCGAAGTGGTGGTGCTCACATATTGATCTGATTGGGCACCTCCTGATAACGCATTTTTGATAGACGTTGAGGTACCGGTAAAACCAAGCCCTTGCAACACGTCGGTCGAGCTGGCATCCAACAAGCTAAAACCGTCTGTTCCCGTGCTTTCACTTGTCACCAACAACCGGAAGTCGGTGTCAGACACCTGCAAGATTTGGGCATTCACCCCCGCGTTGGCATTGATGAGAGAGTTTTGTATATCTTGTAACGTATCCTCGCTGGCAATAGTAATAGCCTTGCCATTGAGTACAATATCACCGGCAAGGCCAAGGGCTTCGGTATTGCTTGCAAAAGATTTAGAAGAACGCGTCTGTGCTTGTGCCAGCGACAAAACTTCGACAGAAAAAGAACCAGATGTAGCCGCACCCGTTGAAGTTACCCCCACGATAGCTTCGTCGTTAGAAGACACATTAAACAAATCAAAACCTTCCGGTTCAGACAGTGCTTCTACGCTGGTTTTGGCTGCCAACAAGCTCGAGTTGATCTCTTGTAACACGATCTTCTTATTTTCTTCTCGAATTTGCTGGTTTTGGAGCAACGTAACAGGTCTGCGCTCAATGGCAATGAGCTGCTCTATAATTGTGGCAGTATCAATGCCAGAACTTAACCCAGAAAAACTAACCCCACTACTCATATTTGCCTCGACATCGTTAGCGGATTCCCATTTGCCCCATCGCAAATTTTCGGCTTATTCTAATACATCGGCAAGTTTTAAAATAACTTGAATGGGAGATCGGCAAAGTGACTTGCCGACCCACCAAATTTATGCAGTATCGTTGACAAAGAGCCCCACAATTTTATCTAAGCTCTCCTCAACTTCCAAAACCCTTTCGATTGGAATTTGACGGATCACATCGCCGGTTTTCGGGTCGGTTACACGAACCACCACGGTACCGTCATCGTGAAACGAAATATTCAAATCCCTATCGAACGCTTGCAATGCTTTATTGAGCCGCTCCGCGACCTTTTCAAGCTTTTGCACATCTACAACCTGCTTGACAGCAGGTTGTTTGCGTTCGGTATGATCCACGACCACATCCTGTTGCGTGGAGGAAGGGGAGTCTTTTACATGGACGCGCTCAGCCGATACTTGCGTAGATCTTGCGGCCTGAATAGCGAATTCCATCTCCTATACCTCACTAAAAATGAAGAAGGCAGCGAGGGCGTTGCCGCCCCCACTGCCTACCCAAAACTTACTTGGATACTCGGGTTTATCCGAGCAGTGAAAGGGCGTTTTGCGGCAACACATTGGCTTGCGCCAAAAGTGACGTGCCCGATTGCACCAAGATCTGAGCCCGTGTAAAGGCTGAAACCTCAGTTGCGATATCGGCATCTCGAATAGACGATTCTGATGCCGTGATGTTCTCAATGGTATTCTCGTTTGACCTAATGTTAAAGGCCAACCGGTTTTGGAATGCACCAAGATCACCACGCTGTGCTGCAACCCTGCCAATTGCGAGATCAATTGATCCAATTGCACTTTGTGATGCCGAAAGGCTTGAAACGCTTGAACTGCCCAAGTTCAAATAAGCCCCAGAAGCACGCATGTCATCAATATTGATCTCAATACGGTGTACAGCACCATCTTTTGGACCGATCTGGAAGGTACCACCGGTGCCCGCATTAATCTCCAATACGGCACCACTCAAATCACCATCTCGATAACCAGCGGTCGCAGGATTCAACCCGTTAGCATCTTTTTCGCCGCTCAATGTGAGCTGAATGCCCAAACGATCAAAGTTGGCAACAATTGCACTGCCAGTGGCAACGACACCCGATAATGTTGCAAAACCATCGGTATCCAAACCGGGGCCGATGTCAATGGTTTGTGTGGCAACCCCGTTACCCAAGGTGATTTGGTTATCACCTGCTGTAGTAGAGTCAATAAAATTATAGGTGCCAGAAGCAGCACCAGAGTTTTGCACGCCAACAACACCAGTTGTGATAGAAGCCAGTGAGGTTGAAACGGCTGCATCACCGTTAACCGTATTTCCATAACCTGTCAGCAGCGTTGTATTGTTATATGATGTGACGGTTGAAATACGATCAATTTCATTGTTCAGCTGAACATACTCAGCATTAATAGCTTCGCGGTTGTCATCATTCACAGTCGAAGAAGCCGACTGAACCGACAATTCCCGCATACGGATCAAGATTGCATTTACTTCGTTAAGTGCACCTTCAGCGGTTTGGATCAGGTTTGTGGCCTGTTCTGCGTTCTTTACAGATTGACGCAGACCCGTTAATTCGGCGCGCATGCCTTCAGAAATGCTCAGCCCGGCAGCATCATCTGCTGCGCGGTTGATTCGCAGACCCGAAGACAATCGCTCAATGCGAGTCTTCAAGTCACGGTTGTTGATACTAAGAATACGACGAGTATTTAACGCCGGAATATTCGTATTTACTCGGAGTGGCATCTCGATAACCTCCTTGTTTGTCTCACTTCAAAAAAAACTCGAGACCGTTACGGCATCCTTGCCATAAGATTTGGTTTACTTGGTCAGGTAAGTAAACCGGGTAGAGATTGGTCAGGGAAAGTTGCTTCTACAACGACGATATGCCGAAAATCGGCAATAAATCACACTTCAATGGGCCTAAATGCGTCACCTCCTTGTTGTGGCTCATTTCAACATAGTTTGCCTTTTGTATAATTATCGGCAAAGCAAGAAAGAACCTTTAACTTTTTCTTAGGAGATGCGCAGCCCAAATGCCAATATCCGGCCTAAATCCCTTTGGCCACTCCGCTTTAGTTAATTTTCATAAATTCCAGTGCAAATCCTCCAGCGCAATATATCGTGTTTACCCGCTTCATTGCTGTGATCTTTTAAAGCCTGACACCTAAAAGACCGGTCTACCATTGCTTGGAATCATTCTAAACGTTTGAAGGAGGTTATCGAGACGCCATCCAAAAGTCTTTTTAAGATCCCAAAGCGCAACACAGGACTACTTGGTAATACTTTGTATTTAATATATCGCCCAACAAAGGATTTGCTTTAGAACTTTTTTTAGATTTCAAAGAACAAACAGCACAATATATGTCACTTATCTCAGATCGCCAACTCTCGCCTCTCATGCTCGTTTTTATTGCAGCAGTGACAGTGCCGATTGTGGAATGGCATTGGCCTGGGCCAAAACAGATGTCGCTGCTTGGGTCAAAATTTGTGCCCGTGTAAATTCTGAAATCTCTTCTGCCACATCAGCATCTCGAATCGACGATTCCGATGCCTGAATATTCTCAATTGCATTATTTGCCGATGAAACCGTAAATGCCAAACGATTTTGAATCGCACCAATGTCAGCCCGCTGGTTGGCAACCCGCGAAATGGCCAAATCGATAAATGAAATCGCCTCTCGTGCGCTGACCAATGAAGAAATAGACGTCACATTCAAATTCAACTCTGCCCCACTGGCACGCATATCACTCATACCAAACTCAATGCGATCTACCACCTTATTATCTGGTCCTACTTGAAAAGACCCACCCGTGCCCGCATCGATCTGAATGGTTTGTCCATCCAAATCCCCATCGCGATAACGTTGATCTAAGGTCAGAACAATGCCCAAGCGATCAAAGTTAGCCACTGCCGTTGTCCCTGTCGCCACAACCCCACCTACAGCGTCCTGATCCAAAACAGAACCAATATCAATGGTCTGTGTCGCCACACCATTGCCCAGGGTAATTTGGCGGTCTGTAGAACTGGCATCAATAAATGAATAAGTGCCACCGCCTGCGCCCGAAACCGTTATATCACGCACACCCGTTGTCGCACTGGCCGTTAACACCGTCGATTGGGTGCTGCTCACCGTATTGCCAAACCCCGTGAGCAAGACCGTATTATTATATGAAGTCGAGTTGGCAACCCGGTCAATTTCTGCAACCAATTGGGTATATTCAGCCTGCAAATTTGATCTGTTTGAGTCGTTTACCGTCGAGGAAGCCGCCTGCACCGACAATTCACGCATACGAAGGAGCATAGAACTCACTTCATTTAATGCTCCTTCTGCCACCTGCGTGAGGTTCGTTGCTTGCTCAGCGTTGCGCACCGCTTGTGTCAAACCACCAATCTCGGCACGCATCCCTTCACTAATAGCAAGCCCAGCCGCATCATCAGCCGCTCGGTTGATGCGCAACCCAGTGGCCAAACGCTCAATACGCGTTGACAGCGTACGGCTGTTCACCCCTAAGGCACGCCGCGCTGTAATGGCTGTTATATTATGATTAACACGCAATGGCATACTTCAAGCTCCTCGGTTGCGTTCTGCTTAAAACATAAAGGAGAAAGTGAGATCTACGAAATATGAAGCCAAACAAGAGGCCTGTTATCTCACAAAGCAGAAACGTCCGTTCTTCCTTAGAGCAAGGGGTATGCCACACACATACAGGCCAAACCAAAAATACACTTAAGTATTTATTTTATTTTGATTTATAATTACATTCGCATTACAGTTTTCATCCCTTCATGTCATCTCAAACGGATTTTTTTTCCTATTGCACGAACATCCTTCAATAGGTTTCAAAAATAAAAAAGCGTGATCTGTTTCCAGATCACGCTTTTTGCAACATCATTTCATATATCTTTTTCGCTGATTTATACCGAAACCACCATTCTCACCTTCCCAAGTTCAGATTTACGCAACAGATTGCTCGGCAATGGCCCAGACTGCCCCATCGAGTGCTCATAGCGAATGGCGGCTGCACCTGTGTTAAACTGAATGTCCAACTGCTTGCGCACATCGCGCTCAACAAAATCGCGCAGGCGCACCAAATCTTCGCGTGACAGATCGTCGGTAAACACAAAGGCCTGATACCCGCCATCGGGATCCCCTTTATAATAATCTGCCACCAGCGTATAATCCACCTCATCGGCATACAACTTATCACCACTTTTGGGGCAGGAATAAGCCCAAACGCCTTTTGTATGCGGTTCGGCATGATCGTAATACGGTGTGCCCGGATACGTGGTAATGATCGTTACATCAAAGTCATCGGGCTTCGCTTCGAGTAACCACGCGTGTGTTTCCATCGCCGTCCCTTCCGACTCACCCGGATGCCCCAACGACATCAGCGCCTTCACCTTCAATCCGTGGCGACGTGCAATGTCCACGCACAGCGAATTGTCTTCACGTGTGGCCTTCTTATTGATATTCTCCAAGATTTTTGGCGAACCCGACTCAAATCCCGTCAAAATCCACCGAAATCCCGCCCGATACATCGCGTCAGCTTGTTCATTGGTAAACAGCTCTGCCTTAATGAACCCACGCAGGCGAAATTCTGTGCCCAATTCCTCTTGAACCCGCGTCAACTCATTCATCAACTCCACCATTTGCGGGTTTACATTCAACTCATCGTCATAAAACATAAACCCTGTCATGCCATAGGTTCGATGCAAATGCACCACCTCTTCCACAACAGAGGCCGTTGACCGTGTGCGAATACGCCGTAACATGGCCGATTCACGCCCACCACAGAACCCACACGCAAACGGGCACCCCAGTTGTGCAATCAAACTCATTGCTGGTGTGCCCTCAATTTGATAATGATAACTGTCTACATCTACCAAATCCCGTGCAGGAAAAGGCAAAGCTTCAAGCCCTGCATGGGTCAAAAACAAGTCGGTCTTTGGATCATCGGCATCAATGATCTGCGGCGCATTGTCATCCAAGGCCGCAAAAATCGCAATCTCACCATCACCTGCCACCAACACATCAAACAAGTTTTTAAGATGCGTTAATGCCTTTGTAGCGCGGCCCAAAACATTCTTTTTCTTTTCTCGTCGTGCCGCAGCATGAACCAAAGTCAAGTGAGGTCCGCCCAAAATGAGCTTCGCATCGGGTCTTTCATCGCGCACAACGTCACGAATAACCTTCACTGCTGGCATCTGAGGCGTTGTGGCAGTGATCCCAAACACGCCTGTCTCAGTTTGACCGACATGATCGCGAATGGCCTCATCAAAGTTTTCCACACCCGATAAATCCACCACTTCCACAGACAAACCCGCCTGCTCCAATACTGCCGCAACGCGCAAAATGCCCAACGACATAAAAACGCGCTCGTCCATCAAAAAAGATGAGGGCGGAATAATCAAACAAATGGGGCAAATATCCTGGTTCTTTTTGCCTACCTGCAAAGGGTATGAAATAGCTACCTCCTGAACCCATCCTTGAGTTCGACAACGGCCAGCCTACCTGCTGGCCAGGTAGCTCATACTTGTCGTGTCAATGCTTGCACTTGCTGTTCGCACATTTGGGCAGACTCTTGGCTGCCAATGGCCAAATAACACTGCCCCAACTGCCGAAAAAGGTCGGGGTTGGTGGGTTGCAACCGAATTAACGACTCATACACCTCAATTGCCTTCCACACATCACCCGTTCTTTTATATATATCGGCCAATAGCATCCCGTTCTCCGGCGATTTATTTAGGCAATAAGCTGCTAAAAATGCCAAACGGGCACACACACCCTGCTGTTGTTGAATCAACATATTGCCACATTCACCAAAAAGTGCAGCCAAATCATTTGCGCCAGCCTGCTCAGGAATGGTCATTTGCAACGTGCCAACATATACCGCATCCAATACAGGAGCCATCATAACCCGCACATCATTCAACGCCCCTTTATGCGCCCGCGTCACGCACAACCCCAATATAATATCCATTAAACCCGAATTGCGATTTTGCACTTCTTCAAAGAATCCATCGGCCTCATCATAACGCGCTTGGTCTAACAGCATATGAGCCAAATTAGCGTGGGCTTCATATCCTTCATCACCGCTTCGTTCCACTGCATGAACATACATCTCTTCCGCAGTTTTCAAATCACCCCGCTTCCGCATCACATAGCCCATATTCAAATAAGGCTCAAACATGTCGGGGGCGATTTCCAATGCCCTTTTAAACCAACGCACCGCTTCTGTTTCATTGCCCAATTCAAGATAAAATGTGCCCCGATTAAATCGATGCGGCGCATTCTCTGGGTCGCGTTTTAATGCCTCATCAATTGCGGCAATGGCATTATCCGTTTGCCCAAGCAAGCGATACACACCCGACAACCGGCCCAAAGCATCCCCGCGTTTTGGGCCGGTGTCTGCTGCTTTTTTGTACCAGTCAACAGATTCGCTAAAACGCTCAAGCGCCTCTAAATTTTGCCCTTTAAAAAACCGCATAGAATATTTGGCCGTTGTCATATCTGTTGCACTAAACGTGACCTGATCTTCGAAACGAAGTGCCTGATCCAAAGCATTTAAAGCATCTTGATGACACGCCATACGCGTATAACACTCGCCCAAGGTCAAATTTGTAATCGCATACTGATCATCCATCCGGTGTGCGTCTAACAAATATGGCAACGCCTTCTCATAGTTCCTTTGCCGCATAAAACAACGCCCCAAATACAACGTGGCTGTCGTTTCGATCACCAGATTGCGGTCTTTATGCGCTTGCCCATCATCCAATATTTGCTGATAAGCAGCAATCGCCTGCTCTAACTTACCTTGAATATAATACGTCATCGCGGCATGGGACTGCACGATATAATCATCAGGATGTTTGTCCAACCATGACACAATAATACCCAAGTACCGACTTTGTTTCTCTTTGACCACCTCAGGCGATGAATACCCATAGTGTTCAACACGAATATCTGTGGCCTCACACGTCACACCTATTTCAGCCAAAGAGGGCGTCACTTGCTCGTGGATGGGCATCGTAAATTTTACACCCGGCAAGTTGGGAAACAATCGCATTTGCAAACAGCTTACGGGTTCAAAACCTTGATCGTCCAATATCCAATAAAAGGCCTTCTTTTTGCCCAAACCCAAACGCATCGCTTCTCGAATCTTGCCATGACATTCTTTGGGCAACACATCATCGGGGTCTAACCACATAATCCAGTCGCCGGTCGCCAATGACAAAGATACATTTCGGGCCGCCGAAAAATCATCGCACCACTCAAAATAACCTGTCGTTGCACCATACTGTTTCACAATTTCCATCGTATTGTCAGTAGACCCTGTATCCACCACCACAATCTCATCCACCAACCCTTGCACGCTCTCCAAGCACTGACCGATACGATGCCCTTCATTCTTAGCGATCATACACAGCGTCAACCGCCCGCCATTCCCCTTCATTGACCGCAATTCTGAAAGTTTTCCGTCTCCTACCTCTTCTCTTTTTTCTTTCTTCCTTTGCTTCACGCGCCGCACATTCTCACGAATCGTATCCACTTCAGGAGCCAATGCCAATGCCTGTTCGTAATAATCCAATGCCATATCCAAATCATCCAATCGTTGTTTGAGCGTGCCCAAATTATTTAGAGCCTGATAACATTTCGAATTCACGTCCAATGCGCGCAAACAACTGGCTTCTTCCCCTACGCGATCGCCCAATCGTCCCAGAATATCACCTTGTACCAAAAACACAAAATCCAACTGCAAATACTCAGTCTTTGTTAGTTTGCCAGCTTCAATTAAGACAATACTCTGAGCAATGGCATCCTTCGCATTGGCCAGTTCACCTGCGTCGCGCAACGAAAGCGCCAACTGGTAAAATGCTTCAGGGTTTTCTGGGTCGGCCGCCGCTTTTTGAAGCGCAGCCTCGACATACAAAGCATCGGGCCGATCTTTCTCCACATACCCATAATGATGCACAGGTACAGACAAATCACCAATGGTTCCGCCTATCTTTTTAACCGCGCCTTCCACCAGTTCGTGTACGGCCCCTTCAAAACGGATGCGTGCATCATTTTTGAACAACCGCACCTTTGTGGTCGGGAACCACCCCAAATACGTCTTCTCTTCGGCATAATTGCCCAAGCAGCTTTGCCACCCCACCCGATTACCCGATTGCGCATAATTGCGCGTGGTCATCCGATAAGCCATCGCACGCCTTGAAGCAATGGCCTTCCGAATGGGTGCCAGATCTTTCTTGGCCAACACTTCATCACAATCCAAAACCAAAATCCAGTCACAAGTCGCGCTTTCTAAAACGGCATTGCGCGCGGCTGCAAAATCACCATGCCAAGGCACATCAACAACCACCGCTCCCGCTCCCGAAGCAACGTCCTTGGTTTCGTCCAATGAGCCGGTATCACCCACCACAATCTCATCGACCAAGCCCTTCACCGAAGCCAAACACCCACGCAAAAAACCGGCTTCATCTTTTGCAATCATACACAGAGACAAAGTCGGTTGGTCCGTTTGATTCTTGGCCTGATGCTTTGCTTTTGTTTTCTTTTTGGCCATTTTACCCACTTATTAAAATATGTGTTCTATCCTTTTGGGTCTGCAGGATTCAACATCGCCATAATGACCACATCTGTAAATCGTCCTTGAATCCACAACGCATCCCGTAACAAACCTTCACGTTCAAACCCACACTTTTCCAAACTGCGAACCATGCGCGTGTTGTGTACAAAAGGCGTAGAAATCACACGATGCAGTTCCAAACCCACAAAAGCATAATCACGCATCAACCCAATGGCTTCGGTACCATACCCCCTGCCCCAGTGGTCTTTTTCTCCAATCGTAATATGCAATTCACAACTGCGATGTAAACCATCGACATGCCGCAACATGCCCACACCAATAGGCTTTTGTATCTCGTTTACAACGCCCAAAACCACAGATTGTGCATTGTCCAAATCAACTTGAATCATATCCCGAAACTGTGTCATGGTAAGCGGGTTGGGGTCATCAGACGTCATTGCAATGATTTCAGGATCATTATACCATCCTAACCCAACGGCCCAAAAATCATCGCCAAACGGGCACAAGCTCACACGCTCACCCAGTAAATCAACCCCGTTAGCCATCTACTTCCCCGTCGTTAACTTCGTCAACAGCAGTTTGCAAATCGCCTAATACGCGCAAGGCTTCAGGATGTTCAGGATCAACTGAGAGCACATCTTCCAATTGCGTGACACCCTCTTGCTCCGCACCATTTTCAAGCAACAAGACAGCCAAATACGTTTTGGCATACAAATCCTGAGACGACAATGTTAAATAATGCTGCAACATCTCAATTGCCATACTGCCTTGTCCCAACTGAGCATAAATCATCCCAATATTATAGATCACGTCTGGGCTTTGAGGTGACAATTCTGCAGCATGGTTCATCTTATCCAACGCTTCATCCAATGCACCATCTTCCCACAACAACACGGCCAAATTGCTATAAGGCTCACCGAAATTGGGATCCAGCTCAATGGCTTTTTCAAATTCGGCTTGGCCATCGACCCGTTTTCCAGCCACAAACAAACACCGGCCCAAATAGTTGTGTAAACGCGATGACTCAGGATGTCGTTCGACAAGGTCACTGAAAACATCCGCTGCTTCTTCAGGCCTATCTTCTTCCAACAAAACCGCCGAATAAATCAGAGCAGCTTCCAAATAATCAGGCTTGGCTTCTAAGGCTTCCTTATAACACGCCAATGCCGCTTCCGCATTGCCCTCTGAACGCAGAACATCGCCTGCGAGCAAACGTGCAACCGCGAGGCTTTCATTCTTCTGGGATTCACCAATGACCACCTTGTCACAATGCACAAACACATGGGGTGCACACACCACACGTTTTTGCATTTGCAAACACCTGCGCAAGAAATCAGCCAAAAACCCTGGCGTTTTGAACCCCCCATCAAACCCACCCAATACTCGCAAGACGTCTGTTCGCACCACCACACAAGCCGTCTGCACGCTTGCTACATCAACCCCAGTACTCGACTCTTGGCTTCCTACGCGTTTGGCAAAGCGCTGCAATTCGCGCTTTACACTCTTATATTTTGATTTTAAAAATTGAGGCCCATCCCCCACTGGCAAGCGGGGTACAATTACAGCAACCTCTGTGTCGGTATCCAAATAATCGGTCAACCGAGACAACCAGTTCTCCGTAACCACCACATCGTCTCGCAGAATCGCAATATACGATTCATTGCACGCGTCTAGTTGCGCATTTAAGGACAGTGCCCAAGAATCGCCCTCTAACACTTGCAAACAAGACACCGATGGGGAAAACCGTTGCACCATCTCTTTACAAAGATCGGGATCGCCGCTACCCGGCCAAATAAAGACAGCTACGGGTGTTGTTTGAACAGCCTTTTCTGACTTATTCCCTAAAGAAAACTGTTGATTCAGATCAATCTCACGACGAATAGGCTTATCACGCAGCGTATGAAGCCTGTTTTGTACTTTCTCTGCTGCGTGCCCCCAAGTCAAGTGACTATGTACATACACACTTCCCAGACTGCCTTTGTCGCGGGCCTGCTCAACATTGTCAAACACATGACGCATCTGCGCGGCCAAACTAATCGGATCTGGTTCCAAAACCCAATTGCCTTGTACTACGTCGGATTCAGCAAGCTGAGTCGGCGCTACCTTCTCTGGGTTTGACAATTCCACATCGCCCAAACCAATGGCAAAGACCACACCACCGACATGAACGGCCGAATGTTTAATGCCTCGTTCTTGCAAGGATCGCAAAATGGTCTTCACACCCTCGCCCACAATATTCACATCGTGAAATACAATCAAAGCATTGGGCGCACATATTTTTGAGCAAAACTCAAAATCAGCAATCACGGCGCGGTTGGTATGCTCGCCGTCAATAAAACAGAACTCAGGCGCAACATCAATCTCAGCAAGGTCAATTTCACTCGCATCGGCATCAATCGTCACAATCTTGTGCATATCGGCAGCCGAAATATTTTCGAGCAACTTCAGCATTTTTTGGGTTGAATTATTCGGGTATGGAAACGACATGCCCCGTTCATCGGGTTGTTCGGCCGGGCGTTTGTCAATGGAATAAATCTTGGTACACCGGGGATCAATCAAGTGGGGTTGAATACTGCCACCCAAATGAGATCCAATTTCCAAGTAGACATATTGTCCAAATGCTTCACGCATCACACGTTGCAATTCCAACAATGCCTGTCGGTCTTGCTCGCTGGTGCCAGACAAAATAGCATCGAACAAACTGATATCCAATGTATCCAATCGCGCTTCAAAATCGGCTACAGAAACCACAGGTGCCTCCAATTGCACTAACCATCAAATCGAATACTCCGGCGTTTCGCCGAAACAAAATAGGCGTTCTCTTCACTGCAAAAATCGTCACAGGCTCCCCCTGCAGTCACAATCACAGGCAAAGCACACGCCATAGCTTCAGCAACTGGCATACCAAAACCCTCACCACGATACGGATGCACCAAACAATCACACGCCGTATATAACCCCGCCAGTTCTTCTTCAGACAATTCATCGGTCAAATATAAGACCTCTGCTGCGTCAGGATCAGCCTGGATCTGTTTAATTGTCTCACCCGCCGTCTGCCCTTTATAGAACGTATCATCCCCCATGCCCTTAATGACCAAACAAACATCATCATTTGCAGAAAACGTCTGGTGATAAACTTTGAGCAACACATCGATCCCTTTGCGGAAAATCGTTCCTCCCACAAACAAAAACTTGAACTTTTTATCCGTATCCAGCTTCAATGGTTTGGCTTTGGGGTGCATCAACTCTGTGCGCACGCCATTGGGAATCACCTGCACACGATCGGCATCTATGCCACTGTCTATATAACATTGTTTCACATAATTGCTCGGCACCCAAATTTCATCCACGCTGTCTTGCATCGGTTGTATCCAATCTTGGGGAATCTGCCCAAATTCCCAAGGCTGAATCATCACCCAATGTCCTTCTGCAGGAGGCGTAAAATTGGGTGGCCATTGATGACGCACATGGAATTGTGCAGGGCCACTCAATGCTGCATTTAACCGCTCAGCAACGGGGCCATAACGTTCTGGATCCTTTTCTGGGCCAAATGTCGCCGGCTCGTAGGGCACCAACTTCAGTTCACACCCTGCTTTAATTAACTCAGAGGTCAGCGCCATATTCACAATAGACAAGCTGTGATATACAAACTGCGTCCCCTCCCACACACCACATAGTTGGGCTCCATTCTTAGGTGTGGTAGGGGCTTGAGGGACAATTGAGTCTACTGGACGCGCCATCTCCTCGACACTTTCACTCAGAATCTGGGGCATAAAATGCCCATCGGCATCAAAATGTCCATTCCAACGTTTAGCAAACCGTTCCAAATTGGGGCGAACATGATCATAGCGCCCATCAGACGTGCCTTCATAATGATCTACCACAGCTTTGGGAGTATATCTTACGCCATAACCCAAATCCCGAACACGCAAACACAAATCCACGTCCTCAACACCATTTACATATGCCTCGTCAAATCCACCCAATTGATCAAAGAGATCTTTCCGTATCAGCAGACACGCACCCGTCACCATGTCCAAATCACGCGCCACATTCACCTCGGGCGCATCTGGATCTGCGTGGCGATGCACATGATCGGGTGCCCCATTGATAATCTCCAAACCCGCGTGCTGAATCTTGCCCGTATCGGGATACAACAATTTAGCACCCACAATCCCCAAGGTTGAATCATTATCCAATTCCGCCACCATAGCATCTAACCAACCCGAATGCGGCACGGTATCATTATTCAAAAAAAGCACATACGCACCACGCGCAACGTGAGCTCCCATATTATTGCCGCGCGAAAAGCCCAAATTTTCACCGTTCAGAATCACGCGATAACCCGCTTTGCCACTGACACCGTCCAATAGCGCACCCGTACCATCGGTTGAGCCATTGTCTACTAGAATCACTTCAAATGGCACATTGCCACGCGTCTTCACCAAACCTTTCAAACATGCTTCTGTGTAATCTGCCTTGTTATAAAGCGGCATCACAATGCTCACTTTCGGCGTCATACCATCATCCACTGCTTTGCTGACTTCGCGTTTTACACACACCGCAATATACATATCGTCTTCATCGGTCACCCGCCCAGAAATAGCGCATTGACCCGACACTTCGGTCTTATCAGACCACGGGGTTTGGCCCAGCATCGTCACCTCACCAAACACCTGCCCCACACGTGTGTGAAACTCATGCAATGCCATCTCATGCTGATGGTGCGGGTTCTCCCATTTTTCAGCGACTTTTTTATTGGGTGTCGAAATCAACGCAACACCACCGGGTTTGAGTGCGCGGCACAAACCATCCAAATACACTGAAATATCCGCCTCACTCAAATGCTCAATCACCTCAAAAGACGTCACCAAATCATACGCACCGGCCTCGACATCCAACTTCCTTACATCACCCACCGTCCACGTAATGCGATCATCGGCATACGTCCGCTTGGCAAAAGCAATCGTCTCAGCATTCAAATCCACAGCATCTACTCGCTCAGCCACCTGTACCAATCGCTTTGAACCATAACCGGTACCGCATCCGGCATCTAACACACGTGCGCCGTCGGCAAATTTCTCGGCCAGCAAATACCGTTTCATATGCGGAATATAAAGCGAATAATCCGTCAACCCCGGAATCACCCGTTCACCGGTCTGTTCCAAACCCAAATCGCCATTTTGGCCAAATCGGGCGATAACAAAAGTGCCATCCTTATAATTAGGATCATTCAACTTTGCGCCCAATGCGTCGCCAATAGCCTTCCCAAACTGCTGTTGGATATCCTGAGACAAGCCCTGTAAATAATCGGGGTAAACGACAAATGGGGTTTGTTGCAATCCAAAAATGCGAATGCCCTGCAAGATCATCTGCCGTCCATTTGACATAACAGCCATATTAAGCGTTAAATCAGCACCATCCATTGGCAACTTTTCAAAACTCACAAAACCAACCTGCCAATCGCTCTTAAAAAAGTCGGCAACATCAGCGCGTGAATAAGACACCAAGCCGGACATTTCAACAGGAAATTGATTTTCAAATCGATCCATCGAAAGAGACCGCACCACCCCCGGCATCATACCCGCTTCGGGGCGTATGGCTTCTACCCACAAACACCGCAACCCATGCGACCACGTCCACGACACCTTCACTTGGGCAAAACCCGCCGTTTCCATCAACCGTTCGGCTCGGGCAACCGTAAAGCCTGTTTTGTGATATTCCCCATCGTGGGTTTGCAAACCATAAACAGTATCCAATGCCCAACCCCATCTGTGTTCATCTGGTGTACGCAACCATTGGGTCATCGACCATTCCAAATCGGGCAGATTCAAACGCAACACACCACCAGGCTTCAAAACACGGTGCCACTCCGTCAACACCTTGGGCACTTCATATTTGCCCAAATGTTCCAACATATGCGACGAAAAAATCTCATCGACCACACCATCGTCCATTTGCAAATCAAAAATATCCATCTGCAAATCGGCCGTGGGCACATACGCATCTACATTGATATACCCCGCACGCCGATCTTCACCACATCCCAAATTCAACCGAACAGGCCCCTGTTGTGACTTGAGCAATTGCTTAAACTTCTCACCCGCCGTTGGGTCACCCACTGTCTTTGCACGTGAGAGAGGCTGAGAAAGCTGATTGCTAACGGCTATCTGCTGACCCGTTTTCTTAAATATTCTCGGGCTAAACTTCGTCAACTCCATCATGCCCATATCCTGCACGATCTGGTAAAACCCCTCATTGGTATAACGATCCAAATTCAAATGCATCATATCCGGTTCGGGTGCATAAAACGTCACCGTTAAAATCAACAAACCACCCGGCTTGAGATGATCAATCAAATACTTGACCACTTGCTCGGGTTCAACAAGGTGCTCGATCACTTCCATACACACAATCACATCAAACAGGCGTCCAGAAAGCGGATCATCATCGCCCAAAGCAATGGATCGAACATTTAAACCGCGCTGTTGAAAACGCCAATTGGCATAATCATAGGTCTTGCCGGGCAAATCGGCATAGGTCATATGCACACCCGGTAGATCGCTCAATTCCAACAACGAAGTACCAATGCCACCGCCATAATCCAACACCTCAAACGCAGGCAGCGCGTCACTCACTTGTTGGCACAAATTGTAAACCGCACCTCGCCACCCCATATACATAGACGCATAATTAAAATGCGACAGATCATAAATAAAATGTTCTGTCTCATGATAAAATGCATCAACAGCAACCTCACTCTTACGCTCTGTCGAACGCCATTCTTCGGTCAATGCCTCGCCAGCTGCTGGCAATTTTGCCTTGACAACATCAAGAGGTTCACCCGTGTATGCTGCCAGCTCAGCAATAGCAGACCCCGCATTGCCCGCCCCCCGCGGCACCTCCAAATTATCTACAACGTGCGTCTTTGCCATTCGCGATGAGACCACAGGCATTGATGGCACATCCGCTTCTGAAACACAATGCGCAATTCCCGTTGTTGAAACCGCTTCTGCAATCACCTGATCGGCACGATGGGCATACGTATGCCCATCTAATACAGCTTCTCGACCTGCGGTTGCGATGGCTTCACGTTCGTTTTCATGATCTAAATAATAACGCACCAAATCTTCCAAATTGTCATCGTCATACAAAACCAAATGTTCGCGATCTTTAAATAAATCGTTCAGCAAAGCATTGTCATCCAAGCGATCGGTCAGCAACATACTGCCCGAACACAAAGACTCAAACACACGCATATTCAAATCGCCATTTAAACTGCGATTAAACAAAATCTTGCTCCGGCAATTAAACAATGCCATTTCTTGTAAAATCTTGCTCTCAATGTGCACGTCAAAGTTTGCATTCATCAAACGTTCTAACAAACGCACCCGGTGTGGGTGCCATTGGCGATGGGTTTGGCCCACAAAACCAATTTCATAAGACTTATTGGCAGAAATTTTGCCATGAACATCGGGTGCACACGCCGAAGGCAACCAGCCCACAAATGGGCAACCTGC
The DNA here is from genome assembly GCA_047619225.1 of Candidatus Latescibacterota bacterium. Taxonomy (GTDB): domain Bacteria; phylum Latescibacterota; class UBA2968; order UBA2968; family UBA2968; genus JABIFK01. The sequence goes on along the minus strand of JBLHJX010000030.1, from coordinate 1,724 downwards.
CGCTTTGAATTGATCGATAAATTGATTGTGTACCAAATAAGTATGGCTAAACAATTTGGCATATTGCATGCGCCAATCAATTTGCCCAGTATGCGTATCCACAGACAAACAAACCGTCGGGCAATCTAACTTCTCCAAGCCCATAGGCAAAAACCCCGTTGCGCTATCGACCCACATCATCAAGTCGGGCCGCCAGCCCTTGGGCAATTGATCCAACACCTGGCCAATATCCACTTGCCCGCGCGCCATAGGGATATCACACGGCTCGGCCAAACGCCCAATCAAATCTAATTTTTCAACTTGTGCTGCCTCAATTGACTTAAAGGCATGCTGTTCTTCTGCAGCACGCCATTGTTTGAGTTCGTCTGCATCAATCACCGGTCCACATGTGATCACATCGTGTGCTTGCCGAAAGGCATCCACATAATATCGCCCCATCGAAATGGGGTTCGATACATGGCTGACCAGCACCTTTAATCGCCGTTCGCCACTGGGCGTGTGAACATTGCCCGATTTGACGTGAATTGCAGGTGCTTCTGGTTTTTTACCCACCAAAACATCCGCCCGGGCTTTCTTGCAGACAGCTACAAAAACCTCATCGCCATCATCCACACCATCGCGAAAACCAAATGCTTCATAAAAAGGCTGATCGGCCGTTGCACGCATTTGACCATAAACCGTCACATCTTCATAATAACGATCCAATAAAGCCTGAAATTCATCTAATTCCAGCATCCCCACATGATATTCATTCGCATTGGCTGGCAAATCATAAATCTTCTTGTTCGGCGTACTGATCACCAAAGTCCCGTCAACTTTTAAAAGCCGCCTGATCTCACCCAACAGATCATCGTGCTCTCGCACATGTTCCATTGCCTCAAAACAAACGGCAACATCAAACTGATCATCCTTTAAACCCACCGCACGAATATCACCTACCAAACGACGAATATCAGCATCACCAAACACGCGGTTGCCAAAACGCTGTGCATCGGGTTCCAAATCCAACCCCACCACACGCGCAGCATCTCGTTTCAAAATCTTAGCACCATATCCGGCACCCGAGCCCAAGTCCACCACATTTTTTCCATAACAAAACTGGCGTGCAAACGTATAACGTTTCGCATGGTGCAAATAAATGTCCGATCGTGCATCGCCAGGTGTTACCCGGTCTTCACCCACCCGAAATTCGAAGGCATCGCCCCCACCCAAATTCACATGAATCGACTGGGCATCGCCCATTTGGCCACTTTCCACCTGTTCAACCGACGACAGAACAGCCCCTTCAATCACCTGCCGAATACTCGCATCTAACTGCCCTAAATAAGCCGGCCATTGTATCTGAATATTATTTTGGGCAAACACTTCCAAACCCTGCCAAGCCATCGTCTGACCCGTTTTTTTGTTACCCAAAAACACATCGCACAAATACCCCGCCCCCATGCGATCTAACTTCAGCTTGGCCACCGTAATGTCATCCAAATTATCCACCGATAGAAAAGCCACGACATCTTTCCATTCATATGGAAATAACCCATCCCGTGGCGTCTCTAAGCGCACCGCCTGCACCGCACCAAGCGGAGGCATATCAACCCTCTTTTTATTTTTAAAACGGTCCATACTCACCGTCACAATTTCTTGCCATGTGTCAACAAATGCACCCACCGAAAACTGTTCCGCCACCGTCTTACGTGCCCGATCACCCAACTTTTTTGCCAAATCAC
>JBLHJX010000029.1:0-31227 GCA_047619225.1 Candidatus Latescibacterota bacterium | reverse complement strand
GAAAAGAGAAACCCTTCTTTCTCCTTTCCTCTCTCTATTATCTTAGTTCATTGTAAAGACGCACGACGCGTCATATAAGTTTTCAATGCGTCTGTGGTTGTGACAAAAGCCAATTCATCCCACGGAAGATCAGAAAGCGCAAATGTCTCTACAGCTTGTGATTCAAAATTGCCTTGTAAAACACCCCCCGTTGCGTGCCCCGTAAACACCACCAATATCACCCGCTCCCCCGCAACAGAAAACACGCCCAACAAATCTTCTAATCCAACTTCTAAACCCACCTCTTCCCACGTTTCTCGCACCGCAGCTTTTTCGGGGGGTTCTCCTGCATCAACATATCCACCGGGAAACACCCACTTGCCCAAACCCGGCTCGATATTGCGCTTGAGCAAAACCACCTCGTCATCTAACGTCACAATCACGCCAGCAGCCACTTTGGGGTCGAGGTAGGCAACAAAATTACAGGCAGGGCAACATGGGCGCAAGCGCTCTTCTACCGTGCGGTTTACCAATGCCACACCACAACGCTCACAAAACCTTGCCATCGATTCCAATGGTGTTGCCACAAAACCCTCTAAATCAATTAGTTTTCAAAGACATAGATTGTTCCAAACCGCTATATAATACAGCACGTCTATCCGTGGGTCAAACAAAAAACCCCAAGCCAAGACAGCTTGGGGTAAAAAAGTGGGGACCGGGTCGCGAACCGGCCCCTTAAGGGAGAATACGTCGTGCATATTTATGATAAAAATTCCGTGTTACAGTCGCGTGCCACACCCGTGACAAAGCCGTTAATTATTGCGATTCAGGTCTTTTATTAATCGATCCATTTCAACAGACCATTTCAACGGTTTATAGGCCATCTCAAAAGGCGTCTGCAACAACGTCTCCAAAGCCACCAAATCGAGCCGCCCTTCTGGCACATCTTTCTCTGACCGCCCATCTGGCGAAATGGTCGCCGTGGTCGTGACGCCAATAAATGCCTTTTTGGCCGTGCCCCGCACGACCTGCAACCCATCTTTAGAAATGGCAATGCCCGTGACCACCACGCGTCCGTCACCAATGAGACCAAACAAAAAACCCAACAAACCCGTTGTCGGACGCCCCGTTAATCCATCAATATCATCAAAAAAGAAGCGATCCCCAAAATCCAACAACCGATACCGAATCACCCGATGGTTGGTCACATTTAAGTGTGGTGTAGAAAGTGTGTCTTGGTACGAATACTCACTGTGCGCCTTAGGCTCCTTTGGCCACCAAAATATCACATTCACGGCACGCACCGGTCGTTCGCCTTCTTTCACTGTATCAATCACCCGATCCAACCGAGCGTCCAGCCACATATATTGATGGTTCTCGTGCGCCAGTTTTACATATTGTGGCGCAGTCTCCGGCACCAAGTTCGTCTTCGCCAAAAATGCCCGATACCAATCATCGGGCGTAATAACCATCGCCTGATCCAACCGCCCAGAATCGGCCACCGTATTCGCCAACACAAAGATCACCTCGGCCTGAAACCGCGCACCATTTGTTGTCGCTGTCGGGTCAAACCCATTCACCTGATTCATTGCCGCAATTAACTCGGCTTCTGTTACTCTACGAAAACCCAAATCCTCAGCACCCGAGTCGCCGGGCCAACTAAATGCACAACTCACGACGACTATCCACATAATCTTAATAGACATTAAATTACCGCTCCCTTTTAGTTTCAAAATCCCACACCCCAAGAACAACCCCGAAAGCTCGTTTTAAGCCCCGAAAACAAGGCTAAGTTATTCTGTGCCCAAAGCCAAGCTTAAAAATGATACGCTGCAGAAACACCCTGTCCACCAGTGCGCAACAGGCCCACATTGATCTTCACGTTGTTATATCTTGGCGAATTTCCCACCCAACTTAATACCGTAGCAAAAACAGGCGGTGCTATAAAAAGTGGGGGCCATAAACCGGAATCTGAGGCTACCGCTACGCCCAAACCGAAACCAATAAGGCTACCGGCCAAAGCGCGTCCCCAAAGAGATTTCTCGAAACTTCCATTACCGACAAGCGCAACGCCAAGGGCACTCCCCACAACCAGACCTACCGCACCACCCAATACGAGACCATCAAGAGAGTCGAATCCTTTTCCACCATCTAACCCCATACCAGCGAGAGCCCCTGCATAACCACCTCCCACACCCAATGCCCCTCCCAATAACAGCTGTCCAATGACAATCGAGGTAATGTTTGGCTCCCTATACACTCTCGGTTGTACATTGAGCATCATCCTTTGCCGTTCAACCACCTGCCGACTATCACCCAAAACGATCATACTAACCTTTTCAAAAGCAATCTGTACGACTTTAATTCCTGTACCAATTGTAAATGTGTTTCTGCCGACAGCCTTCATATATCCACTGGCCACCCTTTGTTTACCCTTATCAACACGATAAACTACATGAACAAATGCACCCACCCATAACTTATCAGCACGCACCTCGCCCTGTCGCAACACCATAGCATCTTGTGCGGCACAAGGGACAACCAAACAAAGCCAAATAACAAGACCTATTTTTTTCATAGCGACACCTTATGATCCTTAATCTGAAAGATTTTTGCGAACCCGAGAGAACATCACTCATTCACCTTCGGAACTTGCCTTGCGCACCTGCACAGGTACCTTCTTCTCTAATGTAGCTACCACCAAGCGCCACTTATTGGCTTGCAACTCAATCTCTCGTTCAAAATCGACAAATCCGTCAGCCACCACACGCAACGCCACCTTACCCACACCTGCCCGATACAACATCAGCGGTTGACTTGGCACCGCCACACCTAAAAAAGACCCATTGACAAACACACGGCTGTTGGGCGCATTGGTCTCCACCAAAAGATTGCCCGTCGCTTTTTGTGACATGGTTTCACTGGGCACCTCTGCAACGGGTGTCGTGTATTGCGCCCTGGCTTGACTGCTCCAACCCATACCTAAAACAACAAGAGACAACGTCCATAAATTCATTACACACCTCCCAAAACCCAACACTTCGGCGTGAGCACCCTTCAAAGTGCCCACGCCGAAACGTTGTGGATTTAATTTCCCAGGTTAAACATCACACCAACGTGTGCCGAAAAGCCCTTCATCAGTTCAACACCCTCTTTGTCCGTGGTCCAAGCATACTTTCCATTGGCAAACAACCCAAAGCTCTTGCTCAACGGAAACTCCGCCCCCAACGTGCCTCCCAAATGCAATGCCGACTTGCGTTCACCCACATTAATTGACGCGATCCCAATACTTGGCCCAATATAAATTCGGGGGTCTAAACCGTCGGCGTGACTGCCGCCGACACTCGCTTTATAAAACACATTCACCCCAGCCAAAAGGGGTTTGCCAGCCGCCTCATCAAAACTGCCTTCACCAAAAACCCCCACCGTCCACGGGCTCTCACCCAGCGAAAAATCCAAAGCCCCGTGAACGCCCACCGCCATTCCATCTGCAACACGCGCCGAATTGTTATTCACGCCACCACCCAACTTAAACGTCGCGTCTGCACTTGCACCCGACACCCAACCCAACAATGCCACAACAACAGCAACAGCAGTTATCTTTTTCATTTTGTTCTCCAATAGTGTAAAGGTCTAAAACGTAGGATGTATCAATCACTCAGGTTGCATGTGAAGGCCCATCTCGAATGTGTGCCACCCAAAACCTCCTATAAAAAATAGTGTGATAAGAATCCTGTTTTGGTCTGTAATCCACTTCACTGCCTTTTGCGACTTACTTCAAAGCCTCGTCCAAACTCATTTCAACCAACGACGTAGGTTTGCCGCGAATGTAGCGCTTCTCAGGGTACTTCTCTGGCCAATAAAATTCGCGCCACGTATCAATTGTCATCGGGTCAACCGGTTGAGACACACGCAATGTGGGTTTGTAACGAACGGCATTGCATTCAACGGTCACCACCTTGCCGGGTTGAACACGCACAATGTAAGGCGGGCGACGACCGTTAATTCCTGGGCGACGCCACTCCAAGCGCAAGGTGTGGGTTCCTTCTGGCACTTTGGTCAACAGCAGAAAATCTGCCTTGGGAAACGCGTGCAATTGTCGATCATTGATCCACACCGTCAAATGATCAATGGTATCGCCCCCACGTGGCCCCACAAAAGCCAAGTAACCCGTGCCCTCATAATCGGCCAACCGCTCAGACGCACGTCGAATTACTTCCTGTAACAACACGTCAATGCCACCCGAATGATCTTCTACCACCGTCTTTACCGTCTTGCCAGATAAGGGATCAATCAAGTTGGCCACCACCGAAAAGGTGGTACCAATCTTCGACACACTCCCCACCAACACCCGATCTACCCCCAATTGCTTGCCCAGAATTGTCACGTCTTTGGTCTTTGCCAATTCTGTCACTGTTTGTTGCTTGCTGGTCACAAAAAAACGATCCGTGCGTGACAACTCGGCTCGAAAACGTTCGGTAATCACCTCACACTCCATTTCACTCCCCCCAATCGCATCAAAAGACACCACCACAGAGCACTTATCCTCTTCTGTACCCACCCCCACGGCACTTAAAACCAACCAGCACCAAACCCAACCTATCGATCCTTTTTCAGTCATAATCCTACCCCTAAGAGCATAATTTGTTGACATAAACTTTATTTTATATGTATCCCAAAAAAAGCTTCTGTTCTTCATCAGAGAACAGAAGCGAAGCGTGTGCCAGACAGTTTGCGCGACTTGACTTTTTATTACCACATTACTTCATATTGCTTTATTACAGTTATTTACGAAAAAAATCCCATTGATACACGTGAACACTGAACCCAAAATACCCACCTCACGCAAACTCATGAAAAAAACCGCAAACCAAAGCAAGGTTTACGGTTTTCAACTTTATTCTTCATTGTCCATTGTCTCTTACAGTTCTTCCTTCTTGTGACGCACGATGCGGCCTTGAACCAAATAGACCACATCCTCAGCAATATTCGATGAATGATCGCCAATGCGCTCCAAATGCCGCGAGATCAAAATCAAATGAATCGCCTGCTCAATGGTTTCTGGGTCACCTGCGTGTAAATAAGTCAGCAATTCTCTAAAAATTTGATCGCGTAAAGCATCCACAATATCATCAATGCGGCGCACCTCATTGGCCAATTCAACATCTTTGTTCACAAACGCATCCAACGCGTCTTTTACCATCTTACGCGTCAACTCAGCCATTCGTGGAATATCAATCAGGGGTTTCAAAAGAGGCATCGTATTCAACACTTGGGCGCGTTGTGCAATATTCACGGCCTGATCGTTAATGCGCTCCAAATCGTAATTGATCTTCATCACCCCTGCAATCAAACGCAAATCACTGGCCACGGGGTGCTGAATCGCCAACAATGTCAAACACTCCTCCTCAACCGCCACTTCCCATTCATCAATATCTTTGCCTCCCGCGATCACCGTTTCGGCCAAAACATCATCTCGGTCCACAAGCGAGCGCACAGCCTGTTCTATCGACTCTTCTACAGCACCACCCATTTTGAGCAACTCGCCCTTGAGGTGATCCAACAACTGATCAAGCGTACGTTCCATATTATAAGCTCCCATTACTACAAATAGTTAAAGAATCTTAGCTATTTCCACCTATTCCATTTTTAAAACAATCTATTGGTTTTCAATGTTTTTTTGATGTTGATTTCTCGTTTTAACAGGCCGCTGATAGCTGACCCCTTTACCCAAACCGTCCCGTTACATAATCTTCGGTTTGTTTGAGTTGTGGGTTGGTAAACATTTTTGCGGTGGGGGCCATTTCGATCAACTTCCCCAAATAGAAAAAGGCCGTGTAGTCTGAAATACGCGATGCTTGTTGCATATTATGTGTGACAATCACAATCGTATATTTCGCCTTCAATTCTGCAATGGTTTCTTCAATGCGCCCCGTTGCAATTGGGTCTAGTGCCGAACACGGTTCATCCATCAAAATGACCGACGGCTCAACCGCAATGGCCCGAGCAATACACAAACGCTGTTGCTGCCCACCCGAAAGCCCCAAGGCACTGCTGTCGAGCCGATCTTTCACCTCGTCCCACAATGCCGCTGCACGCAAACTGCGTTCTACCACGCCATCCAACTCAGACCGGTTGTTTTCCCCTGCAATGCGCAAACCATAAACAACATTCTCGTAAATTGACTTGGGAAACGGATTGGACTTTTGAAAAACCATTCCCACCCGACGTCGCAGTGAAATCACATCATATCCAGGCGCATAAATATCCTCACCCTCAATTTGAATCGTGCCATCAATGCGCACAATATCAATCAAATCGTTCAACCGATTCATACACCGCAACAACGTTGACTTACCACACCCCGACGGCCCAATAAATGCCGTCACCTGATGCTCTGGCACTTGCAGGCCAATATCAAACAAAGCCTGTGTGTTGCCATAAAACAAATTGAGGTTGTTCACTTCAACGACGGGGTTATCAATCTTTGGAACGATTGAGATCTCTTTGTTCTTTACATGTTCCATTTCAACCATAAGGCCCTCTATAGTCAATATCGCAAAACCAATTGTAAACCACCAACTTTAAAATGCCGACCCAGCAACGCGTTTCCGCAACTTCGTGCGAACCATAATAGCCACCAAATTTAAAGCCAACACCAGCCCCATCAACAACAACGTTGTGGTATAAACCATAGGCCGAGCCGCTTCAACATTGGGCGATTGAAAACCCACGTCATAAATGTGAAAACCCAAATGCATAAACTTGCGCTCCAAGTGAAAAAACGGCCACGAACCATCCAATGGCAAAGCGGGTGCCAATTTTACCACACCCGTAATCATCAATGGCGCCACCTCACCAGCTCCGCGCGCAATCACCAAAATAACACCTGTCAAAATGCCTGGCAGAGCACCTGGCAAAACCACCCTTAAAATCGTCTGGAATTTCGTTGCACCCAGTGCCAAAGACCCTGCGCGAACCTCGCTCGGCACCGCCGCCAACGCCTCCTCAGTAGACACAATCATCACCGGCACAGTTAACAGGGCCAACGTCAAAGAGGCCCATAAAATACCACCAGTGCCAAATGTAGGCGCTGGCAATGCGTCTGCAAAAAACAACTGATCAATGCTGCTGCCCACACCATACACAAAAAAACCCAATCCAAACATCCCAAACACAATAGACGGCACACCCGCCAAATTATTCACCGCAATGCGAATGATACGCACAATTGGCCCTTGTTTGGCGTATTCACGTAAATAAAGTGCTGCCAAAACGCCAAACGGCACAGCAGCCAAGCTCATCAAAAACACCATCAAAACCGTCCCAAAAATCGCAGGAAACACACCGCCCTCAGTATTGGACTCACGCGGCTCATCAAACAAAAATTCACCCACACGGCTCATATAGACACCGGCCTTACCCACCACACCCAATTGATTGGGGCGATATATCCGCACAATATTCGCCGTTGCAATCTGCCGAACCTCACCGCCAATTAACCGTACCTCAACCTGATAGATTTCACTCGCTTTGCGCAATTGGTCCATTTGCCCCGCCACTTGATCATATTGATCCCAATGTCGGCGACTCTCTGCATCTACCATCGCAATTTCTTCAGCGCTGTATCCATCCCGTTCCATATCGCGTTTTTTTAAGCGCAACGACTCAATCTCGCGATTCAAATCGCCAATGACTCCTGTCTCAATTCCATGAATTTCAGCCAACAGCGCCTGCGCCTTTTCCATGTGCAAATGAAGCACGTCCCAACCCGCAACAGACCCTTCCCCAATGCGCTGATCCCCTTCAAAGACTGTTTGGATGAACCCATACATATTGCCCCATTCCCGCCGCTCAAACACCACAGCTTCTTCCGGAAAGTCCACCGATGCCATATCGGCCTCATCGATCCACCGAAAGTCACTGCCGTACACATCACGGTTACCCGTCTTTATCTGAATGCGAAATGCATCGGACCCCTCACGATTTGACGTCGGAATCTCCTGCCGATCCCACAGTTGCCCCATCACCTGTTGACCGTCTGTGAGTTTAACAGCCTGCAACTGAGAAGGCCAAAAGAAACCCATCCCATTATAAAGCACCAATACCACAAGCCCAACAATCATCAGCAGACACACAGACAAGGCCCCACCCGTCAACCAAATAAAAGGAATACCCGATTTCCAAAAATGCTTCACATCAATCTCCAAAATCAGTTTGTGAGAAACCATTACCCCATTAGGACGCTCAAGACTTTTCTTCTATCTCTCTTCTTCTTTATTTTTCCTTCTCCCTGCCTTTTTAAATCCGACTATACCTTTCCCGCAAACGCTGACGCACGACCTCTGCCACCGTATTCACCACAAAAGTAAGCGCAGCCAGCAACAACCCCGTTAAAAACAACACACGATATAAGGTGCCTTCATGAGGTGCTTCGGGGATTTCGACAGCAATATTGGCGGAGAGTGTGCGCATCCCGTTAAAAATGGATCCATCCATAATAGGCGTATTCCCCGTGGCCATCAACACAATCATCGTTTCACCCACCGCACGCCCAAAGCCGATCATTGTCGCCGAAAAAATACCTGGGCTGGCCGTAGGTAACACCACGCGTACAGCCGTTTGCCAAGGCGTTGCACCCAAGGCCAAAGACCCCGCACGCAAATGCGAAGGCACACTGGACAAAGCATCTTCACAAATGGTATAAATGATGGGCACCACCGCAAACCCCATTGCAAAACCAACCACCAAACAGTTGCGCTGATCATAACGCGTATCAGATGTGGCCAACAACCATTTTTGAAAATGGCCCCCAAAAACAACGGTCTCAACCACGGGACCCAATACAAATGACAACCACAACGCCACAAGCGTCACCAATGCCAACAATGTCAAAATAAAATGATCCGGTACGCGGCGCGCAAAATTTTCGGGCAACAACGTCCAACCCCAAGCACATAAAATGACCAACGCGGGTACCACGGGCAACAACAACAGTGCCCCAACGACTTCTTTTTCAAGCAAAGGAGCCAACCAAAGCCCCGCCAAAAAACCCAAAATCACACTGGGCAATGACGCCATCAATTCAACAATTGGTTTCACCCAATTACGCACCGTGGGCGAAGCAAATTCAGATGTATAAATGGCAGCCAACACAGCCAAAGGCAGTGCAAAAAGCATGGCATAAAACGTACCTTTGAGTGTGCCAAACAACAAGGGCACAATACTCAATTTGGATTCAAATTCATCTGTGCCACCCGTTGATTGCCACACATATTCAGGCTGAGTATAGCCTTCATACCACACCTTGCCAAACAAAGTTTGCAGGGTTGTCTCAGGGTGCGGATTGTAATAATCATACAACCGCACCTGCCCTGCAGTAGAAGCCGTGAGGAACCCATTCAACTTAGGTGCAAATGCAAGTGCAGAAACAGCCACGTCATTCTCGTGCAAAGAAAAGAATGTTTGCTCAGACGTCATGTGGTGCACAGCCACATGGCCCGTTGCATCTCCAGACAAAAACTGTTTATCACGCGAAGAGGCAATCAAAACCGTCACGGCCGCGTCATGCCCACGCAAAGTATGTACCTTTTCTAGACTTTGTTCATTGCCTACCTCACCCAAGCGTACAGGCATCCACGTACTCACCTGCCCACCCGCGTCACCCACGACCAAGGACACGTCTCCCAACATAAATTCCAAAGATGTAATCGCCTGTCCCGATGCCTGAATCTGTTGCTGTAAGTTGGGCTTAGATTTTGGCCGACCCATTTCCCAACGCATCACTTCTCCCCGATCTGTGCCAGCCAACACATAGCGTCCCGATCGCGTCACAGCAACACTCGTTGCCTGCCCAGTCACAAATGAGGTTAAATCGTGGGTAAACACTTCCGTTTTACCACGCCCCAATAATCCCCGCCGTTGTGAAGTCCCTCCCAGTACCAACTGCCCCGCGTCTCCGATGCCCAAAACCATCCCCCGCCCATCCCCATCGTTGCGATAGGCCAATTTTGTTACGGGTGCATCAAACAACTTCATTTGCCCATCTACTATTAAAGAGGGCGTCACGGCTTGCGTACCACCCGCTTCAAAGACCACCTGAAAATCCAAACGCGCCATCAACACCACGCCATCTTCCAGACCCAAGCCCAAATGAATATTGTCCAATGCCCGATAAGCTGAAACAATGCGCCGCGTGTCCAATCCATCTATCTGAGCCGCTTTGATCAAACGACCCGTTGTAATGTCAAAAAAGTCAATGCCCGCTGCGTGAACAGCAAATATCACTTTTTGATATTGATCCAATCCCGTGGCCAAAACGCCGCGCCCCAAATCAATCTGTTGCGATTGTGAAACCTTTGGGGGCGAAAACAAAGGATAGGATTCAATCAATACAAAAAGAAAAATGCCCAGCACAGCCACGATCACACTCAAACCGCCAGCGGTAATCACCCACTTACCCAAACGGTCCATCAAGCGTGCCGCAGGCGTAATGCCAGGCAAACGACGGGGAGATGATTCGGCAGATAAGGCCATAAAAAATGAATCCCAACATAGTAGAATAAAGGAGTCCACCCGACGTTTTGACGGAAGACCTGTGCCTTTGGGCACCATCGACGATAGACAATAGACGGTTGACGATGGCAAAAAACGCCTCAATCTATCGTCTATCGTCGAAGAATGACAAAGCTAATGAATGACCCAACCTATTGCAGCTTCTCAAGCTCTTCTTTCACCACATCATAAGGAACGGGCATATAACCATCTTTGATCACGATTTCTTGCCCTTCTTTAGAAAAAATAAACTTTGCAAACTCGCGCACCAAAGGATCCAGTGTTTTACCTGGCGCTTTGTTTATATACAGGCTCAAAAACCGTCCCAAAGGATAGGAACCGTCTAACACATTTTCCAGTGTTCCTTCCCGAAATGGCTCACCCGCTTCCAACGCAAGGGGCACCACACGCACACCCGAAGTTTTATATCCAATGCCACTATACCCAATGCCATACCGATCTTCACCCACACCCTGCACCACCGAGGCCGAGCCGGGTTGTTCTTTCACTTCGTCTTTATAATCCCCTTTAAACAAGGCGTGTTCTTTGAAAAAACCATATGTGCCTGAAGCAGAGTTGCGGCCATACAAGCTAATGCCCGCATTTTTCCAATCCCCCATCAAGCCCACTTGTCCCCACGTTGAAACATTCTCTTTGTACTCTCCTCGGCGCGTCTTTGAAAAGATCGCGTCAACCTGAGCCAATGTGAGCCCCTTCATAGGATTGTCTTTATTCACAAACACCGCCAAAGCATCCAAAGAAGTACGCAACATTGTCGGCGGATAACCAAACTGCTTCTCAAACTTGTCCACTTCCGTCGCCTTCATGGGCCGCGACATCGGACCAAATTGTGCCGTCCCCTCAATCAAGGCGGGAGGTGCGGTACTTGAACCTTTGCCTTCAATTTGAATTTTTACATTGGGATAATACTTGCGAAAGCTCTCCAACCACAACGCCATCAAATTGTTCATCGTATCAGAACCAATGCTGCTGGCATTGCCCGAAATACCACTGACTTTCTTGTATACAGGAATACGCGCATCTACCTCAATTTGTTGCGCAAAAACAACTCCTGAAGCCAGAATAACAGCAGAACAAATACTTGCACGAATAATTTTCAACATTCAATCTCCCTTCTGTTACACGACGTAAAAAGTAAATACCCAGCGACTCCGTCTAAACTACTCGCCCCCCGTTACGGTCGTGTGACAAAACCTTTACAATTGCGTTATAAACAAATACCAGAAGAACAAGTCGGTCGAAAGCCTGCACGTCGCAGGTCAGAGTCTAAGAGCTTTTGATACTTCAGGTTTTGACCTGTGACTTTTCTTAAAACTTCACATACAAACTCATACGCGGCAAAACTTCATTATCCACACCCGTAGCCTGAAACGATGTGACCAATATATTTGGCATCAAGTGAATATCTTTTGAGGGTTCAAAGTCCAAACCCCCAATAAAGTGAAGCGTGCGATCATTGCCTGCATTGTCGTTTGGGTCAAAAAAGTCAACCCGACCAAACGCTTTGGTCCTATCATTCATCGCACCCGCACCAAATACCGATACGCCCCGAAGCTGCACATCACCTGCTGGGTTGTTGCGCTTTTGCAAAAACCCTTCGATTCCACCATGAAAACCATCTTTTTTTATTCCCACAAAACCACCCCAGGTCATCCGATCTTCGCTGCCAGCTCGTTTTTCCCAATCGGCATAGGCCGTTGCCTGGAATGCACCTGGCTTCAAATGCAAGAGCGCATATATTTTTTTGTTGTTATCAGCTTCAGAGGCCTGTCCAGTGCCATTGGCCAACATAATTTGCGTGTTCACTTTGCCTTCACTGTCCAGTCGACCATGAAATGCGAGCCCAATATCAGCCGAAGACCCAATCTTATTCAAATCCATAATCGTCTTACGAACCGAGCGATACCCCCAAACCGCTTCACTCACATTCCAAGTCGGTGTGCCCGACAAACCCATATACAACGCTTTGCCATTTTTGCGATAGCGCAAATAGGCATGCTTCACAAAAGGCTCCATTTTTTTGCCACTGCCAAATCCGCCATCCGCAGCTTCCAAACGCACGCGCCCCGAAAAGTCATCATCCCATTTCAAGTCATACGTTAAATAGATGCGCCGAAATTGAAACCCATTTTCTTTTTTCTTCGTACCCCTGGCAAAATAATAATAATCGGCAAAAGCAACCCCCTTAAGCTTGCTCTCTGCCGCTTCAGACTGTCCATTTACAACCAACATCCCCAATGCCAACACAATGAACATCGCCTTTTGTAACATGTCTCTTCCTCCCAAAAGTTATTGATCTACAATATTCTAAGACCGCCTGAAACAATCCCCTAACAGCAACGCCATAAAGAACGCATAAAACAGTGACAAAACGGTGGCAATATTGTTACAGTTAGGTTACAATTTGGGACATTGTTCAAATAAGCGACCTGCCGAGTTACAGCGTTGTAGTCCAACGCTTGCCCCTTGACTCTACGCTTTTTAAGTGTTATTATATTGATTTTTAGCGCGTTACCTAACAATCGCCCCATACCGTGCCTCTTTAGGCACTTTCCCTCGGAGCAGGCGGTGAACCTAAGAGATCCCAAATTATATACCAACCGCGAATTGTCGTGGTTGTATTTTAATCAGCGTGTGCTGCAAGAAGCCCGCGACCCTAAAAACCCACTGCTTGAGCGTGTGAAATACTTAGGCATCGTTGCCAATAACCTCGACGAATTCTTCGAAATCAGAGTATCGGGTTTATTGCAACAAGTAGAAGCCGGCCTTTCAGACTACGGCCCAGATGGGTTTTTGCCCGAAGAACAGCTTCAAACCCTCTCAACAACCGCGCACCAAATGGTCCAAGAGCAATATATCTGCTGGAATGAAGAATTGCGCCCGGCCCTGCGACGGGCAGACATTCATATTCGCACCTTAGACCGTCTCAGTCGACAAGAAAAAACCTTCATCGAAGACTATTGCCGTCGCGAGCTCCACCCGGTGCTCACACCCCTTACGGTGAACCCTGCCCACCCCTTTCCACGAGTCATTAACAAAGCCCTTTGCATAGCTGTCTTACTCAAAAATAAAAATGGCGATGTACAATTGGGCATCGTACAAGTGCCACGTCTTTTACCACGCCTGATACGGTTACCCAGAGAAGAAGAAACCCGGCGCATTGACTTTGTCTTTTTGGCCGATTTGGTTCAGGCACATATCCCCGAACTCTTTCGAGGATACCACATTATCGACAGTGCCGCATTTCGCATCACGCGCAACAGCGACCTTTATTTAGACGAAGAGGAAGCCGACGACCTCCTCATTGCCATTCAAGACGAATTGCAAAATCGCCGCAAAGGCGATACCGTGCGTTTGGAAATTGAATATGACGCCGCCCCCCAGCTGGTCAAACGCCTACAATCCATTTACAACCTCAAAGAAAACCAGATCTATCTGGTCAACGGCCCCGTCAATTTGAACCGTCTGTTAGGGCTTTACACTGCCATTCCACGGCCAGATCTCAAATACCCCCCGTTTCACCCCGCCGATCATTCCGTTGAAGAACTCGACACTTTATTTTCGGAAATCCGCCAGCGCGATTTGCTCTTTCATCACCCATACGATTCATTTAATCCCGTTGTGCAATTTGTGCAAGCCGCCGCCAAAGACCCCGGTATCTTGGCCATCAAACAAACCCTCTATCGCACCAGTGAAGATTCCCCCATCATCGATGCCCTCATTCGTGCTGCCGAGGCCGGTAAAGAAGTCACTGTGGTGGTAGAACTCAAAGCTCGTTTTGACGAAGCCACCAACATCCGTTGGGCCCGTCACTTGCAAGATGCAGGGGTGTATGTTGTATATGGTATGGTAGGGCTCAAAACCCACTGTAAACTGTCAATGGTTATCCGCCGAGAAAATGACGGCCTCAAACGATATGCCCATATAGGCACGGGCAACTACAATTCCTCTACGGCTCGCTTTTATACAGACCTTGGGCTTATGACTGCCCGGGAAGACATCACCACCGACGTTGCTGAAGTCTTCAATTTGCTCACCACACAATCCGACCAACCCCAATTGCGCAAAATAATCGTAGCCCCACATAACATGGTCGACAGCATCATAGCAAAAATTGAAGGAGAGATAGAACATGCCCAAGCAGGCCGCCCAGCACGCATTGTAGCAAAAATGAACTCATTGCAAGATGCCGAAGTGATCCGAACACTTTATCGGGCTTCTCAACACGGGGTGCAGATCACACTGATTGTGCGGGGTATCTGTTGCTTGCGCCCAGGCATTGAAGGCATAAGTGACAATATTCGTGTCATCAGTATCATTGGGCGCTACTTAGAACACAGCCGCATCTTTTCTTTTGAAAATGGAGGACAGCCCGAAGTATATATTGGCAGCGCCGATTGGATGCCGCGTAATTTACGGCGACGCGTCGAAATTCTTTGCCCAATTGAAGATCCCAAGCTCATAGAACGCATTCGGAGCGAAATACTCAGCATATGCCTGTCCGACAATGTCAAAGCACGCGAACTCCTCCCCGATGGTAGCCATCAGCGCATGGTCATTCCACAGGGCGCACGTAAGATATCTTCACAAGATGTCTCAATGAAATTGGCAAACGGTGAACAAATTAGCATTCCCAATTTCTTTGCCCCACCACCAGCAACAGAAAATAAAGTGGCCCAAACTAAAACCACACAAACAGCATCGGTGAACACAGCAGATTAAACAAAACAGTTTTGGATATTGTCGAAGAAAAAAGGCCACCCCATTGGGGTGGCCTTTGCATCACCTTCATAAAAAAAGCCGCAACATTTTGTTGCGGCTTTCCCCTTCTCGTAGCCCTTACTCCCAATCCATTTACATCACAGTGATCAAACAATTCTTTTTCCCGAACGCATTGGGAATTTGTTCTACTTCTGGATCATTCTCCCACTCACCATCAACCACATAACGATATTCATAGGTGCCAGGTGCCAGCAACATGCTTGTTTTCCAAATGTCTTTGGCATCACGCCGCAAAACACGCGCAGATGTATCCCAATTATTAAAAGTACCAACCAAGTGTACTTTTTTGGCACCGGGTGCGCAAAATTTAAAACCAACACGTCGCCGAGAGGGCTCCTTCCGACCATTTTTTCGAGGCATATCCATACTCCCTCTATTAGACTGTTTGTCTCAAAAGAGATATCAACGGGTCTATTTGGTTTCGTCAAATAGAATGACAAAAACCATGCCCAAGGTGAAATTTTTCATACGATTTAATGCCTAAAAATATACAATATCATTGTTACGATCTTATGAACACCTTGTAAAAAAATGAACACCAGAACAAAAACCTAAGTCCCTATATTGCATTCCGGTTTCTTGAAAGGCGTATATAAAAAAGTGTACACTTCTAAATGTATCCAATTTGTCTATCTAAATATACCTCAAAAACTTAAACGACAGGTAGCGTTAATCCAAATGTTGTGCCTCGCCCTTGCTCACTTTCAACATAGACACGCTCTCCATGGGCTTCCATAATATGCTTTACAATAGACAGCCCCAACCCCGTACCACCAACAGCACGTGATCGGCCTTGGTCCACACGATAAAAACGCTCAAATATTCGGGATATCGATGCCAATGGAATACCAACGCCGGTATCTTGTACTTCAATGGCAATGCGTTTTCCCCCACCGCCGTCACCGTTTTCCCCATCTGTTTGTGAAAACAAGCTTGTCACCACACGCACCGTTCCACCTTGGGGTGTATACTTTACTGCATTATCTAACAAATTGACCAAGGCTTGCTCAATCAGTTTAAAATCACAACGTACCTGAAATGGATCATCCAATGAAACGAGGAGATCAATGTTTTTCTCTTGAGACTGAGATCTAACCTGCTCAATCGCTGCCCCAACCATCTCCTGAACTGAGCAAATTTCAGACGCGACAACCAATGTGCCCGATTCCATACGGGACAAATCCAATATATCCTCAACCAAATCGTGTAATCGATCGGCATGGGTGTTAATCATATCTACAAATCGCTTTGCCGCTTCTTTGTCATTTAACGCCCCATCGGCCAATGTGGCCGCGCACCCCTTAATGGTGGTCAGCGGCGTGCGCAGTTCGTGAGACACATTGGCAACAAAATCTTTCCGTATGCGTTCCAATCTGCGCAACTCAGTAATATCATAAAAGACCGTCACACTGCCCACACACGTGCCCGCTTGTAAAATAGGCGCAACATGCACATCTAAATAGCGTTCTAATCCATCCGACAAAGTCAGGCCGAGAAACACAACCTGCCCAGATTCCATAGTCTGTTCAATGGCCTCTTGCACTTCCCGTTGACGCACCAACTCAATAGGCATACGCCCCACAGGATTTTGGGTGATCGCAAACAATTTCTCAAAAGCGCGGTTTGCCATAGACACACGCCCACTTTGCTCAGTCACCAAAATGCTTTCTGTAATGCTTGTCAATACAGCTTCCAAACGCGATTTTTCAAGTGTAATCTGTCCGATACGCGCTTGAATTTGCCGACGCATTTCGTCCAATGCCGATGCCAAATCTCGTAACTCTTGGCTTGTGACACCCGCAGGATGCCGCTCTGTATAAACCCCTGAAGCCACATCGCGTGCAATATGTGTCATCTCAACAATAGGCCGAGACACATAGCGCGAACTGCCATAGGCCAACAACAGCGCAAGCATAAGCCCTAACCCAGAAGCCATCCAAATGGCCCGTGACACAGGTTTTTTCATTTGCCCCACAGCACGCAAGGGCATCGCTAGCCGCAACACCGTGCGTCCATCCATTAGTCCTGGCAAAGTTGCCGCCACATAAAGCATATCCGTCTCTAGTGTTTGACTATACCGCACACGCCAACCTTGCCCTTCTCGCCAAGCCGTCTGAATTTCTGGCCGATCGGCATGGTTTTGCAAATCTTGAAGCCCCTGTGTTGGCACAGCCGAATCACCCAACACATTGCCTTGCCCATTAACGATCGTCACACGTACCCCCAACTGCTGCCCCAATTCGTCCGCCAATTGATCAAGAGACGCACCCGCCTTTACCGCTTTTACCGTAACCACCGCACGCGCCAAACCCATCTCACGCACCAACGTTTCGGTCAAATGATCAACCAAAAAGGTATGTATTGCTTGATCCAAGTATACATGTACCGATGCCATAACAATGACAACCACCGAAACATAAGTAAGCATCAGTTTCCAGTGTAAACGCATATTCACTCATTCCCTAAACGAAAACGATATCCCACACCACGTACCGTTTCGACCCAGTCACTGGCATCGCCCAATTTCTCACGCAACCGCCTAATGTGTGTGTCCACCGTACGTCCATAACCGCTGTATTCATATCCCCACACCGTCTCGAGCAAATCATCCCGAGTTTGCACCCGACCTCGCCGCTCCATAAGTGTAATCAGCAACTTAAATTCTGTACTGGTCAAATCCAATGGCACATCATGCACCATCACCTGATGAGCAGCTTTATCAAGTTTTAAGAAACCAGCCGTAAGCAAAGCATCATTGTCTGCGTGTTGTTGTTCTGAGCCGCGATTTCTTCTCAATATTGCGCGAATGCGCAACACAAGCTCACGAGGTGAAAAAGGTTTGATCACATAATCATCAGCCCCCAACTCCAAACCCACAATGCGGTCTATTTCGTCTTTGCGTGCCGTGAGCATCACCACAGGAATCTCGCGTGTATGGGCATCTTGCTTTAAGCGTTTGCAAACCTCCAAACCATCCATGCCGGGCAACATGAGATCCAGAATGATTAAATCAGGTCGATCTTGCTGAACCTGCTGTTGAACCCCTTCGCCCTCTTCAGCAACCGCCACACCAAAACCTGCCTGCGCCAAATTATAGCGCACCATTTCCAAGATATCAGGCTCATCTTCAACGACCAAAATGCGATCCATAATATACCTCTTAGAAATTCCAAACATCTTTCACAGACCTGCCATATCCCTATCTGACAACATTCACAAACATCAATATCCTGAGCAAATCAAAGGAAGTTTCCACAAAAAAACCCTGCACATTGTTTTTAATAAACAATGTGCAGGGTTAAAAATCAACGCAAATGTAACAAATTAAGCTGGTGTAACACAAATGTAATAAATCAAATTATTATATATCACCCAACGCCCGATGAACCGTCGTTTTCAATTCGCCCAAATTAAAAGGCTTTGGAATCACGGCAAACGGCTCTAAATCACCCAGGTTGTCTACACTTACATTGCCAGATACAAAAACAAAAGGCACTTCAGGCTTAATCTTTTGAGTTTCTTCCATCAATTCAACGCCACTCATTCGGGGCATATTGCAATCACTTACAACCAAGTCAATGGATTCTGACTTAAGAATTTCTAAAGCATCCATACCATTTTCTGCTTCAAGGATATCGATACCCTCATCGCAAAACAACAACATATAAACCATTCTAACTTCTTCTTGGTCATCAACAACGAGAATTCGTTTCATGTGAGTGCCCCCCCAGGCAGCTACATAAGTAAACATATGATTCAGGGACAATACCCAATATAAAAAAACCACATCACATGCCATTGCCCTCAATGTGACAAGATTATGACAAGGCCAAAAATCCATTAAAGCTTTGCTTTATGCTTCCCAACGAATGCGATACCCCAACCCACGAATGGTTTCAACCAAATGACCTGCACGACCCAATTTGCGGCGCAACCGCCCAACATGGGTATCTACCGTGCGCTCATAGCCGCTAAACTCATACCCCCAAACTTCTTCCAACAATGCATCACGTGTTGCAACCCGTCCTTGCCGTTTGGCCAATGCCAGCAACAATTTAAACTCTGTTGCGGTTAAATCCAAATCTTGTTCCTCTAAAAAAGCCCGATAGCCTTCGGGGTCTATCATCAAGTCTCCCAGCCGAATTTCTTTCTGCTGGGACGCCTTCGGTTCAGGCGGACGCAAACTGCGCTTTAAAATAGCCCGAATCCGCAAAGCCAATTCACGCGGCGAAAAGGGTTTTACCACATAATCATCAGCCCCCACCTCCAAACCCAAAATACGGTCAATCTCCTCTTTGCGTGCCGAAAGCATCAACACCGGAATAGACGCCAATTCATCATCGTGTTTTAATCGGCGACACACCTCCAACCCATCAATCCCCGGCAAACCCAAATCGAGTAAAATCAAATCTGGGTGTTCATGACGGGCCAACGCAATTACCTCTTCCCCTTCAGACACACACACCACATCAAAACCTTCTTTTTTCAAGCTGTGTGAAATAAGGGCTTGATAATCGGCTTGGTCTTCAACCGCCAAAATTTTTGGATTGGTATCTCGTATCATAGCACTGTCACATTAAGGCGCATTTTGGCCTAACAAATCAAATGGATTGGCAATACTGGAGGCAATATTCGACAGATGCGCGCTAATCCGACGCAAGTATTGTGCACAACTGCTACACACCAAACCTTCACACCCACCCTCTGCCTTTTGCATCAATGCATCTTGAAGTTTTTGGGTTTTTTCCTTCACAACCGAACTTTGAGCCATCACTTTGCGTGCCTCTTCTGCATCACCTTCTTGAATAGCCTTGAGCGCTTGCCCAAACATAGGCGCAATGGTATCTCTTATTTCAGCGCACATTTGGGCTTGAGCATTTTGTAAGAAAGATTCCGTGCGCCACTGAGACAAATAAAGCAAACTCTTGTTATAATCACCAATGCGTTCAACATCGTGTACCACACTCACCAACGCCAATGATGCAGGCAAATCTTGATCGGGTTTCATCATAATATGCTGAAACACCAAACGACGCACCATACGTTCGCCCAGGTCAATATTCTCATCTTTTTCTACCACGTCAATGGGGGGGGGGGTCCCTTCTAACAATGCACCGCAAGCCGCATTAAACATGCGTTCACTTTCCACAATCATCCGACAGGCTTCTTCAATAGCGTCATTGAGCAGACCCGCGTCTTTATCTCCAAACAGTTTCTCAAACATCCCTACCTCCAAACAAAAACAATCACTCCGGGTATAACATAAAATACCAAAATAAGATAAACAATGGCAAGACCACGCGCTTGGCTGGTCAATTCGGCCAAAGCACGCGCCATTCGCAACGGAATATTCCGAATTTGGCGAATGGGGTAAACCAATGCGATACCGCTGAGATTAAAAAACAAATGTGCAAAAGCCACAGTACACGCAGCGGGATTGCCTGTTGAAAATGCCGCTAACAGTGCCGTGACAGTGGTACCAACATTGGCACCCAAGGTATAAGGAAAGATCTGCTCCAAAGTTAAAATACCAGCACCCACCAAAGGAATAATCAAGGATGTGGTAATGGAGCTGCTTTGCACCATAATGGTTAAAACGACACCAAAAGCCATCGATTGAAGAACCCCACCAAACATATATTTATTCAACACACGTTCAGCACGGGAAATGACCAAACTTTTGGCCAAAACCACCAAATAGCGCAAAGCCAAAAACATCATGACCAAAGAAACGATTAAGACCAACCAAGGCTGCTGTCCTAAAGAATCGCTCAAGAACGTAATCGCCGGTTTGGTTACAAGCTTAAGAGGGCTGGCAAATTTCAACCCACCCACACCTTCAAAACCATGCTCAATAAAAGTTGCCACATGCCTCAAATAACCAAAGGCCATTTCTATGGGAAACAAAACCAAAACCGCTATCAAATTAAAAAAGTCGTGAACCGTTGCGCCGGCCAATGCGCGTTTGAACTCTTCGGGGCGTGTAATATGGCCCATCGAAACCAATGTATTGGTCACGCTGGTGCCAATATTGGCACCCATAATAATTGGAATAGCACCTTCAATAGTTAAAGACCCAGCAGCCAAAAGACCCACAGTAATAGATGTGGTGGTGGATGAGCTTTGCACCAGTGTGGTAGCCAAAATACCCGTAAACAATCCGACCAATGGATTGGCTGTCATCGTCATCAATTGGTTGGCAACACCTTTACCAAAGATCTTAAATGCTTCGCCCATCAACCCAATGCTGACCAAAAATGCGTAGAGTATACCCACCAGAAAAACAACCCGCAACAATGTCTTCCATTCCTCCGATTGCATCCGACCCCCCACAATAACGATAATATTCACTTGACGGCATAACGGCTATCACTGCGATCAAATGGAATGTAATCCTTCAGCCCTTCGGTGTCAAAGCAAAACACCCAGGCTCTAAGACCTACTCACTCGTCATTTAAAACAAACAGCATTTCAATATTCTGCAAAGATTGTGTGATGCGCTCAACGGTCGTTGTCGTAAACAAGGAATCGGTCGGAAAGCTTACCAACTTCATTTCGTTTAGCATACCCACAATGTGAGGATTGTCAAAAATGCGCTGACGCACCAATCCATGTCCTTTCATCTGTACTTCAATAACACTGGTTGGGGGTGCCCACAACCGAAACTGTCCGTTTCTAGCCGTTGTCTCTAAAATCACATCGCCCAATGGGTTTTTTACAAACACTTGGGCTTCTGCAACGGGCTTGCCATCTGTCGTTTGAATCTTCCCCCGCACCACGGCTTGTACTGGCTCTGGCGATTCAAAACCCGACGAACGAAAATAAATCGGGTTGGTCAATGCAACTTGCGACGGGTCGGCCCCATAACACTTGCTCACATACCAACAATCGACAGAATCTTGTAACGTCAAGGCCAATTTGTGAGTCCGGGGTTGGCCATCCAAATCCCAGGCTTGAACCACCTCCCCATTGCGAATCAATTCAATACGCGTCAAATAATCGGCCACATCACCACGCGCCCAAGCTTTTATAGTAGCCCGACGTTTGCGCCCCACAGGCAAATCACTACCAGGACCAGCAGCAAATACCGAAAACAACAACAAAGGGCCGCTGCTGATAAAACTATGGCCCAGAGATAAAGCTTGAGCCAAACGCCCTGGCGTTGCATCGCCATCTAAGTGCACATAAGTTCGAAACTTACCGGGCAACGTACCCGAAACATCATCCAAAACGGCCTGTGTAGATGCCGTGGCAGCAATGCGATAACCTTGGTTGAGCAGATCAAACCACAATTTTTGAGCAGACACATCATCTGGCTGCTCAGACATCACATCGATACAATCAAATGTAGGGCCTGACAACACGTCAAAAACAACCTGACTGGCATGCCGTTTGGGAGTAAACAAGCGTGTATGCCCAACGAGTCCACGCGCTTTATGTGCCAGCTCTTGCGCCCCAAATAGATCTTCAGCATCTTGAGCAGAATCCCCCAAAGTCCAGGCATCTCCCCAAGGCGTCTCATAGAGTCGGCCCCAGAGCCCATAAAAGTCGGTGTGCCAAAGTGCTAAATCTTGCGGCCGATATTGGCGCAAGGTTGTGTCCCAAAAATCGGTGAACAACGCCCAGTCTAAACCAGCGCCCCGCGCAGACAAAACCACATCGGCAACCGCAACAGACTGCTCCAATTTGCCGCCAGCGCCCCGCACATTCATATCACCAGCCAACCACCCCTGCGCTTGCAAGTCAACCCAAGGCCGAAGAGGCAACTGCACAACTGCCGAGTCACCCGAAACCGCTTCAACGACTTGCAACTCAGGTGCAATGTGTGTTGGTCCAGTTTGGGCGGTCAACCACCATGTGCCAGGCGGCACAAACACCTCAAACGCACCGTTAAAAACCCGACGCAAAATAGCTTGCCCAAGAGAATCTTGCACCACAACAAATGCAGATCTGTCGCGTTGTGTTTCTGCATCAAAAATACGCCCGACAATGCGACTTGATAAAACATCGGCCACAACGCTTTGTCCATAAACGTTACCAGACCGCGCCCACACCGTGCCCCCTCCCACAGGTGCATCACCCACTTCCAATACAAATTCTGCTATCCCTCTTTTGCTTGTCATCCACCCGGGTGTTTCACCCATATCAGAACCCAACACAACTACGGTACCATCTTTGACGGGTGCTCCCAAACTGTCTTGGACGGCAATCTGTACGCGTGTTTGTCGTTTATCAGAAACGGGTTGGGCCGAAATAACGATCTTGGCAGGTGGAAGACCTGACAATTCTGCACAGGAGACCTCATCAAACCAAACATCAAAGGGTTCGAAATCTCCACCCCAATCTTCAGCCAAACACAAGATACGAACAAACTGTGCACCCATAGGTGCGACAACAGTACCTGCAATTTGTGCCCAATCCCCCCCCAAGGCCCAGGACGAAGTTCCTACAGCCCAATGCATCGATTTCATATCGGCATCAAACCAATGCACGCGCAAAAAAGCCCGGCGTGCTGATACCGCATCAAATTTCACAAATGCGCGCACATCATAAATTGCCTCCGGCACAATAGGCATTGCTTCAGAAAACATACCCATCACTTGGTGCGGTACAGAAATATGCACCTGCCCCGACATTTTGCCCTGATGTTTAATCGACTGATCGGCAACCACTTGTGTTGCATCATCCAGGGGCGTCCAGTTAACCAGCTGTTCGGCTTGCCCAACGCGTTCAAAACCGCTATTGGGCACAGACACAGCATCCAAACGCAGTGTTAAGAAAAAAATCGATCCAAATAACTGCCACCACAACATCGGCTACTCCTGTTTCAACGATTCTAGGATTTCCTTTACTTCATCTAGTCTCTCACCCAATTCACCCAACGTCAGATAGGCTTGATATATTTCCCGCGCGTCATCCATCCGACCAGCCTTTTGATAATAACCACCCAAATTGAACAGAATATCAGGCACAATAGAACGTTCCGCTAAAAACACTTCACATACAGCGATGGCCTGTGCCACATTATCTTGCGAATAATATGCCCCGCTCAAGTTTAAGACCACCTCAGGATCCTGGGGTGCCAAAACAAGCAATTTCTCATAAATCTCGGAAGCCCGTTTAAAAGTTCCGAGCTTCATATACATATCCCCTAACTTTCGGTGGGTTTCCAAATCGAGAGGATGATATTGAATAATACCTTCTAAGCATGCCGCCGCATCGGCTGAATAGCCTCTTGCCACATAGGTATCAAATACCACTTGATATGCATCAACGGCCCCGTCGGGATCTTCTGCCTGGGGCCACCCGGGCAACAGTCGAAACAAAGGCCCACCCTCAAAACCCGAAAGGGGCAATGCAGACATCCATGTTTTTATCTGGCTGCTATGCAAAAATGGAAACGGTTCAAAAGATAAAAAACGATTACCAGCACGTAAGCTTTGCCCAATAAAGGCATCATCAACAACTGTCTTTTGGTGCATCCACTGCCACGTTCGCCCCGGATTTTTTGGATGTGTATAGAAAACCCACCCAGAACTTGTATCTTCACCCCAAACGACCTGTCGTTTGCTCTGCCAAACCACTGCCCAGGGAGATGCAACAACACCAAAAGCGCCAGGCCGTGCAGAATCGGGAATAACAACAATCAAATCCTCTGCTTGTGTCTGTGACTGAATTTGAGCACCCACATCCACCATCTTCTGTAATTTTGATGCATAAGTGGCCCGTCTTTCCAATGCAAACTCCCACGTATTTTCGGTATACTTGACACAGACCACCTGAATCACCACCAAAACCACAGCAACAACCCACAACATCGTTTGGATGGTCTCTTGCAGGCCTTCTGCCAAATAATGGCTGCCTTCACGCCAAGCAGTACCTACTCCTAGGACATAGACAGGTGCCCAAATAGCCAAAAACAAACCGTCATCTCCACCTGTTACTCGAGGCAATTGATACACAAGAAATGGCACACAAAATCCACACAGCAACAAAAAACGCTCGCGATTCTGAAAAGCAATCAAAACCAAACCCAAAACCCCAAAAGCAAATCCACCCCAGCCAAATAGTTGTGTGTGAATTAAAGTTTGTCGCGTTAACCCAGACAAGAGTGCACTGGGTCCCAAAGCCCCATACCCATCTCCCACACTGCCCAGCATATAAGCCAACCAAGAACCCGTTACCCCAGAAGATCGAAACAAGAAAAACAACCACAACCACCCGACACCCACAACCGCCAAAGCCCCAACAGCCCAGGTTTTCAAAACTTCGACATCTTCTTTACGCAACAAAATAGCAAACCCCAAAAGGGTCAACAATGCGCTTGGATGTACACCTACTGCCACACCAAATAGAATGCCAGAAATGAGATATCGCCGTTCATGCCCAGACAACAAGACAGCCAAGCTAAGGCTTAAAGTGCCAAATAAAACAGCACCTGCTTCTTGTACTACGGCTTGTCTCATCAACACTGGAAACAACACCAACATCACACCGCCCAAAATTGTCTGCACTGTATCCCGGGTCAAACGATGCACCATATACATGGTAGAACCAACACCAACCACACCACCCAGCAAAGCCAACACACGCAACCCCACATCAGGCGCAAAAAAAATGCCCATCAATCGCCCCAACCAAAGATAAATCGGTTGTGGATCAATAGGCATATAGCCCAAACCAACCGCACACACCATTTCAGATGCCGTCCCCCAAAAAGGTTGGGCAAAGGTCGCCCAATGCCACCCCCAAATAACCACACCCAGCACCAACACCATACCCATACCATACTTCTCATTCTGCGTTATCCCTTCCGCACCGTGCTGTTTATTCACGCAGAAACACTCCCCTCTTGATTTTCAAATTGACGCAAAGCCCGTGTAACTTCGTGATATTCGCCAAGCGTCTCATTGAGTCGTCTTGTCATAATATTATTTAAACGCCAAACAATCTTAAAACCCAGCCGAGGGGCATGTTCAATCAGCCCCATCAAGTCGGCACGAAAAAACCCCAAGGCATGCGTGCGCTCAGCAGCCACCACCGAGGCAGCCCGAGGGGCACCGTCGAGTAAAGACATCTCACCGAAAAATTGCTGTTCTCCAAGCGTGGCCAAGTGGATATGTGCCTCGTCGGGCGTTTCGAGCTCAACATGGGCACTACCCGACTGAATAATATACATGCCTACACCAGGTGCTCCCTGGCGTACAATCACTTCACGGGGCAAATACGTGCGTATGTGAAGCATCCAGCCGACTTGGCGCAATTCGTTGGGTTGTAAATCTGAAAAAATCTCAATCTCAGACAAAATATCACGAATATCACGGGATCGTTGCTGAGCAACCTCTAGATCCGTATCCCATTCTTCGTCAATAACGAATCTAATTTGTTTTCCTTGATTTATTGCCATTTGAACCACCTGCCATCATACTTAAAAGGGATATCCCGATCACTTTAAATTCTAAAAGGTTCACTAATATGGACAAAAAAAAGCGGAGGGGCAAGTCTTCCCTTTCAAGAAGACGGCTCCTCCGCTTTTGAAAACCCGAATAAAATCAAACCGGTCGCGTCAAACTTGACTTGTAGCAGCTTCGGTTTGCCACACACGCACTGGCGCAAACAAACCCATCATCTGGGCCAATCACCCCCATTGTGCGCACACACCAATACCCTGTTTCGGAAACATCTTCGGTTAAATAGGTCGCTGGTAGATCGTCAGAAATATAAGACCTTTTTGTACGCAATTGCGTACAAAAGTCCAACTTTACCTGCGTTAAATCAATCGTATCTGCCATATCAAACCCCTCATATGCTTAAAAAAAACGGCGGAGCGCAAGGCGCGCGCGACACAAAGCGTTTTCAATTGTTATGCTTTTGCGCTTCGCTCTATGCGCTTCTGATTTTTATACCAAGGCCATCACGCCACGTTTGATCATGGTTTTGACCAATGTCACCTTAAATGCATTGTCACGCAACGGTGATGCATCTTTCAACACCGCATTGGCAAATGCAACCGCTCGGTCTTCCGTCACAGATTGACCTACCAAAACAGAAGCATCTGCTTGCCACGGTTTAGGTGCCACACCGCCTAAGACCACTTGGGCGGCTCGACAAATGCCATCCTCTACACGTAAAACCACTGCTGCCGCAGCCAGTGCAAAGTCCATAGACCCTTTTTCTTTAAACTTCAAATAGGTGCTCTTGGTGCCAGCTTTGGGTTTGGGCACAAATACTTCGCTGACCACTTCGTTTGGCATCAGCACCGTTTCTTGATATATGTTTTCTTCAGGCAAAACAAAAAAGTCAGCAGCAGGCACCGTGCGCTCCCCATTGGGACCTTGAATTTTTAAGGTGGCCTGAAGCGCAATCAAGGCTGGCGCCGTATCTGACGGATGCACAATATGACAGGGGCCACCGCCCATAATCGCGTGATACTTATTTTCGCCCTCAACAGCAAAACACAGATGCCCACCCTTTTTCAGACAATGAAACTCCTCACCCCGATAATACCAACATCGCGGACGTTGGCACAAATTGCCACCAATGGTGCCCACATTGCGAATTTGCAACGAGGCGACCGATTCAGCGGCCTCGGCCAAAGCCGTGTATGTTTTGCCTATTTCGCCATCTGAAGCCACTTCGGTCAGTGTTGTGGTCGCACCAATATGAACACCTTCTTTGCTGTGCCGAATATAGCGCAAATCCAACGCCTTAATATTGACCAACCGAGTGGGCGAAACCAAATTGTCTTTCATCTCTCCCAACAGATCAATGCCCCCGGCCATTACCACCGATTTTCGGTCGCGCTTTTGGCTCAACAACTTAGGCACATCCTGCAGGTTCGACGGATTAACATATTCAAAAGCATTCACGATCCTGCCTCCTTTTAACCTTGAGCCAACGCATTGAGCACTTTATCGGGGGTCATCGGAAAATCGGTAACCCACACACCTATCGCATTATACACAGCATTTGCCAGCGCACCTGCTGTTGGAATGGTTGCCGGTTCACCCAAACCAATCACGCCACGTTCGGGCATATCCATTAGAATGGGCACAATCTCTGGCATTTCCATCGCACCAGCAACCTTATATGCTTCCATATTTGGGTTCACCATCACACCCGTTTGACGGTCTAACAACCGATTTTCTAACAAAGCATAACTTAATCCACCAATGACGCCCCCATTAACCTGACTTTCGGCCAACAGCTTATTCACCACAAGCCCACAATCATTCACTGCCACAATCTTAATCGGCTGAATGCGGCCTGTTTCAATATCCACCTCGACCTCGGCAAAGTGCACCCCAGCCGCCCCCGAGCTGTGATACCCATCATCGCGATTGGCCGTCACCACAATATCGCTGGCCAATTGGGCAGTGGCATTCGTCCAACTCATGCTTTTGCCATTGCCTTTAACCTGAATCTGGCCTTGCCGTGTTTCAAGCATTGCAGCGTCAACACCCAACAATGGCGCAACCAATGCCAACAATTCACCCTTGGCTTTGCGTGCCGCAGTTTTGGCTGCAGGCACCATCGACGGCGTCGTACTGCTGCCCCCACTGCCCGTGCCCGGTGGGAAATTGGTATCACCAACATGTGGTGTCACCTGATCTAAGGTCAAGCCCAACTCTTCGGCAACCGTCATAGCCAAAATCGTTCGAGAACCTGTGCCAATATCTTGTATGGCGCATTTGGCATCAACCGTGCCATCCGAGTGAATCTGCACTTCTACATAACTGCGTTTATTGCCCCCGCCACCCCACATCCCACATCCCATGCCAATGCCACGTTTCACGGGTCCTTTGGCTGATCCTGCAACTTTGTTACGTCGCTCCCAACCTATTTCTTTGGCACCGATATCATATTGCTTGAGCCGAATCTCATTGGCACGTGACCCGTTGGCTTTGCGAAAGGCCAAGGGATCCATCCCAACTGCATCGGCCAAAGCATCCATGGCACAATCCATACCAATTTCTGCTTGCGGATGGCCCGGTGCACGCATCGCCCGCGAACCACCTGCATTAATGTGTACATCCTTTAACTCTGACTTGTAGTTGGCGATGTCAAATACATAGGGCAAAGGGATGTTTCCAATGCCACCAACACCACCAGTGCCATATGTTTGTGATTCAAAAGCCGTAATTTTACCATCCTTTTTTGCACCCATCTTAATGGTCATGATGGCAGAAGGGCGATTGCCCACGGCCAAGTGTTCCTCTTTGCGATTGAGCATTAGCTTAACGGGTACGCCAGCCGAACGAGCCAACACACTCGCAGCAACACCCTCTGCGCCAGGACCAAACTTGCTGCCAAATCCACCGCCCATATGTTCGCAAAGCACACGGACATTCTCTGGTGGCAGATCAAAATATTTGGCCAAATCATCGCGCACGCCCACCACGCCTTGTGTCGAAGACCACACTGTAAGCTTGTCACCATCCCATTGGGCCACCGCACCATGTGTTTCAAGAGATGTATGTGTTTGCACGGGCACCCGATAGGTCTTTTCGATAACCGCATCGGCTTCGGCAAACCCAGCCACAGTATCGCCTTTTTCACTTTGGCGACGCTCGTCCATCGCCACATTGCCATTTGGATGAATTTGCGCAGCCCCTTCGGCCATTGAGGTTTCTTCTCGCACACTAAAAGGCAACTTTTCATACGTCACATCAATCAACTTCAATGCTTCGTCTGCCACTTCAGGTGACACTGCAGCAATTGCTGCAACTTCTTCGCCAGCATAACGCACGGTCTGCTTTTCAAAATCGAACACGGCTTTCACACCCGGATGTGCCGCAGCACGTGTGAGATCAACCTTGATCACTTTGGCATGGGGATGTTGGGAACGCAAAATCTTGCCATACAGCATCCCTGGAAAGTTAAGATCATAAGTATATTTTGCCCGACCCGTGACCTTATCTTCGCCATCGAGCCGTTGGACATCGGTGCCCGTTAAATACCGTTCACCCCATGGTTTCATGTCTGCCATATTACACCCCTCCCCGTTGCAATTTGGCAGCCGTTAAAGCCGCCTCAAAAATTCGTGGATAGGTGCCACACCGACAGGTGTTGCCCGATACGGCTTTTTTGACATCGTTGAGGGTCGGATTGGGGTTGCGATCTAACAAGGCCCGCACAGACACCACAAACCCGGGCGTGCAAAACCCGCACATTTGCGCATCGTGTTGCACAAATGCTTTTTGCACCGGATCCAATTCGCCATCTTTGGACAACCCTTCTACAGTGGTAATTTCTTTGCCCACCGCATCAATCGCCAACATCATACAAGAATAAATCGGCTGTTTGTCTAACATCACCGTGCATCCCCCACACGAACCCCGTTCACAAATGGGTTTGGGGCCCGTAATGTCCAGCTTTTGCCGCATCACATCCAAAAGTGTATGTCGCGGCTCAACTGCTGTCCGATGTTCGGTACCATTAATTTTCAACGTCACCTGCGTTGCATTGGGACCCACAGTGGTTCCAGAAGCTTCTTTGGCATCGGCCGTTTGTGGCGGTGCTGCAACGGTTAACAAACCTGTTGCAGCTGCCCCGGCGCCTATACCTTGTAGAAACGTTCGCCGCGATATTCCCGACTCTTTTTCTAACGGATTCGGCTCTTGTTTCACCTATGCACCTCCTGATCTTGGGGTTCGCCTACTGCGAACCTGGCGCGAAATAGAATACATCAATAAATCCTTAATTCTCACGAAATATGATACTTAGGTTTTGATAAGTCTGTCAAGAGAAAATAACGTTTGGAACATCCTGTTACGATGAGGTAAATTTATAATATAGGGAGTCTTCATCTAAGGAGAAGTCCATGATAACCCTCAATGCACAGCAACGGGACGACGACCGGGTGGATCACATGTTTCAAATCGCCATCAA
>JBLHJX010000028.1:0-32455 GCA_047619225.1 Candidatus Latescibacterota bacterium | reverse complement strand
AGTCATTACCGTCAGCGCAATTTATCTGGCGAAGTGATAGCCAAGCGGGTTTACGATGCAAAAAAACACCGCAACAAACCGACGGTTTCAAACACGCAAAGAGAGCGTGATTGTTTGGCTTATGTGACAGGCATGCCGGGGGCTTTTCAGCTGTGTTTGAACGCGGGTGATTTTGCCTTGTATCGCTCAAGTGCTTGGCACATTGGCAATTACGTACCTTATCGCAAGCGAGCAACGATTCATGATTTTTGTGGTACGCCGGAATGGTCAGATCATATTCGAACGCGTGTGGTGAAAAAAGATGAAGCGATGGCGCGGTTGAAAACAGCATTGTAATTTTTTTTTAAAAGAGCTTGATAAATAAACTTGACATTGGTTCTAAATTTTGGCAAAATCAAGTCCATCTTATAAATAGGTTTTTGGAGACGGGACATGTTGACTACGGCACAAAAGCGGCAATTTGCCGAAGATGGGTATCTCAAAGTTTCTGGGGTGGTTCCCTTGGTGATGGTTGAACAAGCGCGTCGCGTGATCAATCATTCGGTTGGGCATGTGGGCAAGGGTGAGGATGACCCTTCTAAAAATCGCAATGGTCAATTGGGTGATGATATTCGAAATACCTCTGTAATTTCAGACTTATTTAATAAAACGCCCATCATTCGTATTGCAGAATCTTTGATGGGGGAAGGCAATGTGCTGCCCATTGGTAGTGGACAAATTGCTTTGCGCTATCCCAGTTCGCCCGAAGGTGATGTGGCTGAACCTCGTGGGCATTTGGATGGATTGGGCAATGGATCAAATGGCATGTCCAAAGGGGTTTATCGCCGTGGATTTACGGCATTTGGTGTGATTTATTTGGATGACGTGCCCGAACCCTACAGTGGTAATTTTACTGTGTGGCCCAAGTCGCATACTTGTTTTGAAGATTATTTTAAGCGCGAAGGCCATGAAGTATTGGCCGAAGGGATGCCGCGTTTTGAATTACCAGAGCCCCCGGTGATGGTCACAGGAAGAGCAGGTGATTTTATTCTTGCGCATCATTTGATGGTTCACACGGGTGGACCCAATGCGTCGCCCAATGTGCGATATGCCACCATTGCGCGTTTGAAACACAAAGATTGTGACGAAAATGGGGTAGATGTTTATACCGATATTTGGCGCGAATGGCCAGGTGTAACTGACGTGTTATCAGAAGCGCTTATCGCATGATTTTGGGATAACTTATTGCCCTGCAATGGCATGCATTTCAACGAGGTTTTTTATGTTAACCAAAGCACAAAAGCGTCATTTTGTTGAAGAAGGGTATCTGCAAATTTCTGGTGCGGTGCCCCAAATTATGGTTGATGCGGCTCGCAGAGTGGTCAATCATTCGATTGGTACATCGGGATTGGGCGGTGAAAATTTAGAAAATAATCGAGGTGCGTTTTTTTGCTATGATATTTTAGACTCACCGACTATCTTAGCTATGTATAATGAAACACCAGTGAAACTGATCGCCGAAGATTTGATGGGTGAAGGCAATATGTTGCCGGTTGCGCGGGCAAAAACGTATCCCCGCTTTCCGCTGCCTTTAGGAGAAGACCCACCCGAACCGCGTGGGCATATTGATGGTGTGGGCAATGGCACCAATGGCCAGCCCAAGGGGCAATACAGTCGTGGGTTCTCTGCTTTTGCTGTGATTTATTTGGTGGATGTTTTAGAACCGTATAGTGGTAACTTTACGGTGTGGCCCAAATCGCATCGCACGTTTGGAGATTATTTTAAACGCGAAGGCCACGAAGTGCTTGGGCATGGCAAACCGCATCCTGAAATGCCCGAACCCCCTATTATGGTGACGGGCAAGGCGGGAGATTTGGTTATCGCGCATCATGCAACGATGCACACGGGTGGACCCAATGCATCACCCAATGCGCGGTTGGCAACCATTGCGCGGTTGAAGCACAAAGATTGTGATGAGATTGGCAAAGATGCTTATTTAGATATCTGGCGAGAATGGCCAGGGGTACATGAAGTTTTGGAAGACGAAGCAGTAGCTTAAAGATATTTTGGCAAGGGTGCAATTTGTGGTCGCGTTGGGGGAGACGCTTCTGCTTTTTGTCCCCTTGCCTTTTTTTTTGGGGTTGTGCCATGTTACGCCTATCACAAGACGCTGCTAATTTTTACCATAAGAATGGATACTGCCTTTTTCACGAACCGGTTTTTTCAGATGAAAAGTTTCTTGTGCTGGCAGATATCTTTGAGGAACTGTTGATTAAGAACCCTGATAAGAGACCTGATACATTGGATACGCCGCACTTTGACGAGCCTCGTTTGCTCGATTTTTTATTGGCCGAGGAAGTGCTCGATTTGGTGGAGCCGCTCATTGGACCCGATATTGGGTTGTGGTCGAGTCATTTTATTTGCAAAGAACCCAAAACGGGACGTGCCACACCCTGGCATGAAGATTCTCGTTATTGGAATGGGCGGTTTGATCATTTTACGGGTATTGTGACCATTTGGTTGGCCATTGATAAAGTGGATCGTGAGAATGGGTGTATGAAAGTGATTCCTGGTGGCCATACGGGTGAGGAACGTGAGTATCGCCCGGTAGACAAAGAGACGAACACGTTTAGTACTGAGATTGTAGGCGTGGATGAGAGCAAGGCCGTGCACTTTGAGCTGGCACCCAATACCTGTTCATTTCACGATTCGCGTATGATGCACGCGGCAGATGCCAATACCAGTTCACGACGACGGTGCGGATATACGATGCGGTATTTTTCTCAGCAGATGAAATACAATATGGATCACCCACGAGCGGCAGCTTTTAGCCTTTGGCATTGTCGGGGGAAGAATATGCATAATAATCCGGTGGTGAATTAAACCAAGAGAAGAAATGATAAGCATTGCGTCACTTGCGATGTCTTCACTTTATTAAAAAAGAAAGTTGGTATCAATGAGCAAGGAACCACGTCCACCCATTTTTCGCATGGCGCTTGAAGAAGTGTGGGAATTTCCGAAGCCGAATATGGATCTGGTTCCAGAGTTGATGAAATATTCTGCCGCGACCATTTCAGTGGTTTCAAGGGGTATTGTGGGTACGCCCAGTACGTTTTTTAGTGGTGTCTGTCCATTGTTTCGTGGCAAAGGCCATGATATTTTAGGACCAGCCATTACGTTGCAGTATGGGCCTCAGCGTCCAGACCTGATGCCAACGGGCGAGTATGCAAGAATAGAAGATCAGAACCACCGAATCGCGGTGAACATCACACAAGAAGGTTATGTGCTTGTTGTCCAGGCCAATGGAAATACCCGGAGTGGTGTTTTGGGCGGAAATATGCTGATGGCTTTGCAGCAAAACCGGAAAGCAGCCGGCCTTGTTGTGCATGGTGTGATACGCGACTATGCCGAAGCCGCGACACAGAATTTTCCGGTATGGACACAAGACGCGAAGACCACTACGGATTTTGATGCGCAGCACGACCTCGCGCCCTTGGCTGTGAATGTGCGCATTTCCGTTGCTGGAAATACGGTGATGCCGGGCGATTGGATTCGTGCCGATGATGATGGCGTGTGTTTTTTTCCTGGCGATAAGATCGAAGAGGTTCTCGAAGGATGCAATAAACACTGGTGGGAACCAGCAGCCCGGCACCATTTATCTTTGGGTGGACATTTAAATGATTGTTATCCGTGGCCGGAGCGCCGTTATGCAGAAGCCGCAGCGTGGCAGCGCGCAAATGGGCATTATGTGCCGGAAGATATTGGTTAGGAGATTTGATGGCAATACCCTGTTGCTGACGTGGCCGATGAAATGGATTTTGAAGATAATATTGGATTTAGTGGATATGGTTGGGATTTACCAGATCCAAAGAAACCGAACTATCAACCGATGCATTCTGATGCGGGTGCACCGAAACTGAAGCGGATGTATACACCCATTCCGTATCGCGTGTTGGTACCCAAGCCCATTGAGAATGTGATTTGTCCTGGGCGTGCGATTAGTGTGGAACGTCATGTCTTGGGGCCTTTGCGCGAAATGGGGCCGTGTTATGCAATGGGGCAGGCGGCGGGGTTGGCTTCGGTGCAGGTGGTGCGTGATGGTGTGGTATTTAAAGACGTGGATACAAAGCGTTTGAGGGAAGATTTAAAAGCTGTGGGTGCGGTTGTCGATTGGCATGAATAGTTTTGCATCAAGGAGCACGACATGAGTGTGGTCACTGAAGCGCAAAAACAACAGTTCATTGATGAAGGTTATTTCATTTTAGAATCGGTGATTCCAGCAGATCATCTTGAATTGTTGCGCAGTCAATGCCAGGCATTTATTGATAAAAAAGATGCGCAAATGGATGCATTAGGTACTGACGTGCAAGGTATTAATCATCGGAACAAGCGATATTTTGTGTCGAACTGTTTTAAAGATGAACCAAAGTTGCGCGATTTTTTGTTTAGCGATTTGATGGCAGAGGTATGTCAGGCCACCTTGGGAGACGATGCGTATTTGTTTTGGGAGCAGTACGTCGTAAAAGGCGCTGAGACAGGCATGAAGTTTTCCTGGCATCAAGACTCGGGGTATGTGGGATACCCCGATCACAAACCGTATTTGACGTGCTGGTGCCCATTGGACGATGTGGGTGTAGAAAATGGTACGGTACATTTGTTGCCCTATTCTCGCAGTGGCATTCGGTCTTGGGTGCAACATATTGTGCAAGAAGGCAGTAACGATAAAGTGGGGTATTTCGGCTCTGATTCTGGTATTGCGGTTGAGGTGCCAGCGGGGAGTGTGGTGGCTTTTTCGAGTCTTGCGTTTCACAGCAGTGGATCTAATACGACAGATCAGATGCGTCGGGTTTATTTGGCACAGTATTCTTGTGAACCGATTATGACAGTCGATGGCACGATGCTTTCGGGTAGTGCAGAACCTTTGTTGAAGGGTGGGAAATCGGTAGTTGGTGAACCCGGGCCTGATATGCCTTCTCGTTTAGATAGTAAATAATGGGCGCCCAAACATTCTTTTGATTATGTCGGATGAACATGCCCCAAACACAACGGTGTGTGTTATGGGCATTCGTATGTACAGACACAACATTTGGATCGGTTTGCATCTGAAGCTTGTGTATGACAAAAAGTGAACGCACAAGCTAAGGCCGGTCAGCTTAGACGCTTAAATCGTTTATAAAAATAAGGAGCTTAATATGCACTATCGCAATTTGGGTAAGACGGGTTTGAAGGTTTCTGAAGTTGGTATGGGATGCAATCGGTTGGGTGAGTCGATACATTCAGATGATCATTGGGATGATTTGGTTCGTCGGGCAATGGATTTGGGTGTGAACAATTTTGATACGTCTGAAGCGTATGGAAAAGGGCGAAGTGAAGAGGTGTTGGGGCGGGCGATTGGAAATAGAGGGGATATGTATATTGCATCGAAGGCGTCGCCTAAGACAATAGATGATGTTCGGCAGATTACGTCGGGTATTATTTTTGAAGCGGTTGAGAAAAGTTTGAAGCGGTTGAAAAGAGAGTGTATTGATATTTACCAGCTCCACAGCCCGAATCAAGAGATGTTGGAAAGGGATGATTGGGCAGAAGGGCTTTTGCGTTTGAAAGAACAGGGCAAGATCAAACATTGTGCGATTGCGGTGAACAGTGCCAAGGATGGGATTTGGGCCATTGAGCACGGTGTGGCTGAAGTGTTGCAAATTACATATAGCATTTTTGAAACCACACCTGAAGAAGGACTGTTTGATTTGGCAAAAGAACAGGGTGTGGGTTTGTTGGTGCGCAGGCCCATGGAGCGGGGTGTGCTGACAGGCAAATTTAAACCGAGCCAAGAAGTGGCTTCTGATCATCGGGCGAGTATGGAAAAAGATCGGTTGCCACGTATGATTGAAAAGGCTGAGACTTTGCGATCGGTTGGTGAAGCGTATCCAGGTGGAATGACGCGCATGGCGTTGCAGTTTGGTTTGGGCAATGATGCGGTTTCGTGCATTATTCCGGGGGCGCGTTCGGTTGAGCAATTGGAAGAAAATGCGTCGGCTTCTTATGGGGGTAATTTTTCGGCCGGTGTGCGTGCACAAATTGATGCGGTGCGCGATACGTGGGAGGCCTAATGTCTGTTGCGGCAGACCTGGAAACGCGGAATGTGGATTTGCCAAATGGGGGGCCGTCGGTAGGTCTGGTGAAAATACCTGAGGGCGCGTTTATGATGGGGGATGTTGCGGGTCGCAGTCCTGAGCCCGATACACGGCCTGCTCATGAAGTTTTTTTAGATGCGTATGAGATGGCTATTTATCCGGTGACGAATGGACAGTTTGCGTGGTTTGTGGAGCAAACGGGGTATGTGACCACGCGTGAAGAAGCCCGTTTAGACACCCCCTATTGGCATCACTTTGCAGGTGATGGCTGGAAAAACCATCCTGTCATTTGTGTGAATTGGATCGATGCGGCTGCGTTTTCGGTTTGGGCCGGGTTGCGTTTGCCTACAGAGGCCGAGTGGGAAAAGGCAGCGCGTGGCGGGCTTGATGGTGCAGATTATCCGTGGGGAGATGAAGATTCTCGAAATCGGTGTAATTGGCGGGGTGCGTCTAAGAAACCCAACGTGTTGGTGCTCAATAAAAGCGGGTGGGGGTTGACACCTGTGGGCAGTTATCCTGCCAATGGATATGGTCTATACGATATGTCGGGCAATGTTTGGGAGTGGTGTTCCGATGCGTATCACCCGGCTTATTATGAGAATAGCCCACGAGACAATCCCAAAGGCCCTACGGAAGATGTGAAAGGTATCGATTGTCCTATTATAAAGTGGGAGCATAATGATCATTTGGATGTGTCACGACATGCATTTCGGGCGATTCGAGGTGGGGCTTGGGAGAATAACACATTTGGTTTGCGGTGCTGTGAACGTATTTCGGCCAGTGCAGAGAGCCATAATAAGGGGAAGGTGGGCGGTTTTCGGGTTGCTTGTTAATATGGTACTTATGCCCGGGCGAATTTCTCCAAGGGTCAAAATCGAAAGATGATTTTGACCCAATCGTTTCATCTGACGATAGATATTAGAGCAATGGAGGCCCAGGGATAACCTTCTGGGCTTCAGTTATATATCGGAGTGGTATTTAAAGTCGATCTTTTTAAGATCGACTTTTTTGTTTGCATATCAAAAAAATGTCTATATATTCCACATGTTGTTAAATTTTTACATAAATAGTGAAAATATTTGAAACATTATATAATATTTTATGTCTAAATAAGCAAAAGGAGTAAAAAATGCGTAAGATTATTGAAAGTTGTCCTGCTTGCCGAGGAGATGTTGCTGTGACGCGAATCAGTTGTACGGAATGCGATTGTGAAGTGACAGGGCATTTTCAGCCCACGATTTTTAATCGGTTGTCACCTGAGAGTCTGGCCTTTGTGGAAACATTTGTGCGTTTGCGGGGCAATATTAAGGATATGGAGCGCGAGTTGAACATTCCTTATAGTTCCATTCGCAATCGATTGGACGATGTGATTGGTGAGTTGGGTTTTGTGCCGGGGTTGTTGCATACGGACTCTGACGATAAACCAGCGTCTCATGTCACACGGCGAGAGGTTTTGCACCGGTTAGAAGCCGGTGAGATTACAGCAGGGGTTGCTGCTGAACAGTTGGCCAACCTAAGTTAGGCCACGGGAGGTTTTTATGACGGAAGAACGTTTGAAGGTGTTGGCGATTTTGCAGGAAGGAAAGATTAATGCGGAGGATGCTGCGCGGTTGCTTGAGGCTTTGAATAAAACGCCTGTGGATGACGGCGATGACGAAGGTGCGAAAGTAAAAGTGAAGGTGAAGATGCTTCGAGATGACGACGAAGATATAGAGGCAAGGATAGATGAAGATATAGATGCGCAGGTTGATAGAGATGTAAAAATGAAGATAAAAGTGAAGACACATCACGACGGGGATGAGTAATGGCGTTGTCTTCAGAAATCCAATTGGTTAACGAAGCCCAGTCGGGTGATCTTGAAGCATTTGATGCGTTGTATAAAACACATCATCCTCAGATTTACCATACGGTTTTGTCTCGGGCACATCCAGATGATGTGGACGATTTGGTTCAGGTTACTTTTTTGAGGGCATTTGAATGCTTGGCTTTGTTTCGGGGTGAGTCGGCTTTTTCAACTTGGCTCACGCGCATTGCGATGAATGCATGTCATACCCAATGGCGCACGCGTGCTCAGCAACAAGCCAGATATGTTTCGGTTGATGTTACGGAATCTGCTGCCGATCTTGAACTGCCCGATATGGGTTTGCAGCGTGCAGAGTTTGAAGCCCTTGTGCGCGATGTGATTGCGCATTTACCTGAAAAATATCGGCGGGCCATTTGGTTGCATTATGTTTTGGATCATTCTTATGAAGATATTACAAAAATTCTTAAGGTACCAATAGGCACAGTAAAAACGTGGCTGAACCGAGGGCGGTTGGAATTGAAGCAGCGGCTTAAGCGCGTGGGGATTTATGGATATGAATTGGCTTAAATTATAAATAGGAGGGGGACGGTCTTTCGTCCTTTTGGGAAACATGAAACATATAGATGCAACACGAGAAGCATTGCGCAAATTGCGCGCGTGGAAACAAACAGGACAATTAAAGAGTGAACGATTCAAGCGATTACAAACGGTGCTTGAAAAACGAATTGCGCATTGTTATGCCAAATCAGCGTGAAGATTGGAGACGGTTATGAAAGAAGAACGGTTGAAAATATTGGAATTACTTCAAGACGGCAAGATATCGGCAGATGATGCGGTGAAGCTTTTAGAAGCATTGGGTGATGGGGAGGTGCCGGAAGATGAGGATGAGGAGATAGAAGAATCAAGAGGCCCGCGTTCTCGATCACGTCGTCGGCAACGCAGACGCCACAGACATATTCATGTGGATATGGATGATTTGGGCGACAATATGTCGGATATTCAAGATGAGATTCAAGGCCGTATTCGAGACGCACGGGAAACTTTGCGGGCGTCGATGCCTCGGGTTCGGCGGGCGGTGAAAGATGCGATGCCAGAAGTGGATCGCATTGTCCGAGAAGCCACGCGTTCGATTCCGGATGTGGGTAAGATTATTCGCGATGCGATGCAGTCGATTCCCGATGCGTTTTCCGATTGGGATATTTCGGATGCTGAATTTTCGGATACGGAAGTGAAAAAGGTTGTTGAGTCTGTTGCAGTAGAACCTGGTACGCGTTTGGCCATTCGTACTCCGCACGGAAATCTAAAATCTGAAGTTTGGGAGAAAGACGAAATTCAGATTGAGGCAACCATCACGGCAGAGGGTAATGACAAAGCTGCGGTGAAGGATTTTCTTGCGCAAATTGAAATTTCAATTGAACGCGATGCGGGTGTTTTGCGTGTGCAACCTAATATTCCAGAACGCAAACGAGGTGATTCTGTACGTTCCGTGAATATTGATTTTGTGATTCATCACCCTGAAAAAATCGATTTGGATGCCCGCACCGCACATGGTAATCAAACGTTATCGGGCATTGGGGGTGCGGCTTCGCTGCATAGCAGTCATGGCAATATTAATTTTGATGGCGCAACTGGCAATGCGCAAATTACGAACAGTCATGGGTCAATTATGACACGCATCATTGGGGGCGACTTTATTGCCGAAAATAGTTATGGCCCTATCGATGCCGAAGAAGTGGGTGGGCGTGCCGTGGTGAAGACCAAACGTGGGAGTATTCTTTTGGGGCAGGTGGCAGGTGAAGTGGTTGCCGAAAACAGCCATGGGTCGATCCACTTGGAAAATGTAGCGGGCAATATCAGTACGCGTAATCAGCGTGGATCTGTAGAGATCGATAATCCGGGCGCAGCGGTGGCAGTGCAAAATAATGGCGGCAGTGTTATGATTAAAGCAGAGCGAGGCGTTGGGGGTGATTTTGCCATTCAGTGCAAAGAGGGTAATGTTGCTTTGCTGATTCCTGAGCATTCAGAAATTGATGTGCAAGGTGTGGTAAATCGAGGGCAATTGCGTACAAATTTACCGCTGTCTGTAACGGGTGCTGAAGGATCAGCGCAGACGATTTCTGGAAAGTTGAACGGTGGTGGTTATCGCGTGGCAGTGGATGTGGATCGTGGGAAATTTAAACTGCACAGTTTAGATGGGGATGAAATTGATGATGTGCCCGAACCATCCGAACCACCAGTTCCCCCAGAACCACCGATTCCACCGGAGCCACCCATACCTCCCGAACCAACAAGAGGATAAATAGGTTGCAACACAAGAAGCGGGTTCCGACTAAGTTTGGAATCCGCTTTTTTATATCTGTCAGATCAATGGGTTATTTTGTAGGCTCCGCTCGTGAGATGCACTTGGGTATGACGGGCAAAGCCTTATAAAATGTTGAGGTGTTTTAATATGTCCAATACGTTGGGCAGTGGATCTTGCCACAACCAACTTTCTTTGAGTTGGAAATCTGTTAGGACTTTTGAGTGATAGACACCATCGTGAATATCAATGATGTGATAGTGACTGTTTTCCAATTGATAGAACGCTGCTTGTTTGCGAATGGGGTCGATCAGCCAGTATTCTAATATGCCAGCTTGTTCGTATTCGGAAAATTTGTCATTGCGGTCTCTACCCATGCTCTCGGGCGAGATGATTTCGATAACGAGATCAGCTACGCCATCTAAGTAAGTTGGGAGCAGGCGATCTTGGTGGGCATTTGAAAGAAATAATAAATCAGGTTCACGCGCTTTGTTTTTATTGAGGCGCATGAGAAAAGGTGCACTTCGAATAATGCCCAAATTTTTGGATTCGACATAGATACGGAGTGTCGATTCAAGAAATCCACTCACGTTTTGATGTCTGTCAGAAGCTGGTGACATCGGAATCACCTCCCCGTTAATCCATTCGGCGCATGTATGTTCGTCATATTTTAGAAAATCTTCAAAGGACATTTGAAGGGTTTGGACGTCTGTTTGAGGGTAAGCCATTGACGTCTCCTTTTCACAAGTGAGTTTGCAAACCGAACGTATAAAAAATGGCGTAAAATGGCGCAGAAGTCAAATACGTCATTTCTCTGTCACACGAATATACTCAATATTTTGAAGGTGTGTTTATTTCGGTAAGATTTGAGATCGCATTTTTCAATGTGTGCCTTAACTCAATACGTTATGGATGGAATATCCGATCCAATTATTTTCCGTAGAAGCACGGTTTCCGTGCCCGCTTGCTTTTTGGCCCGAAAATCGAGAGCAGGGGAACCCTGCCCTACAAAAATGGAAACGCAGGTGACTTTTGGGCTTTGCTGATTGATTTATGACGTGCTGAAACTGTGTTACGCCCAAGCTGTCGGATCGATTCCAAACGTTTTTGCAGCCTCGCAAATTCTTTCCCAAGTTGTGTCATCTACCGCAATGCCATCTTGTGTGCGTTGTTTGGCACAGCGAAATTCGGGTTCGCCAGGTACGAGTATTTCGTTAAAGCCTTCAATAGGACGACTGGATTTGACGTGTGCGACCAAGGCTTCTACTTCTTTGTAATAGTCTTTTAAGTCGGTGAAGTGTTCGATGTTGTAAACGGTGAGGTGAACGCCGTTGCTAACCATGACGGGCTCGTTTGCGGCAACACCTTGACCGCTGAGCACACCGCCTAAAATTTCGCATGCGAGGCTGAGGCCAAAACCTTTGTGTGCGACCACACCGCCCATGGGCAAGAGTGCGCCTTGGGGGGCGTCGCCCCGCACGCGATTGGGGTCGGTCGTAGGGTTGCCATTTGAGTCTACAGCCCAGCCTTCGGGAATGGGTTTGCCTTGGTTGATGGCGAGGCGTACTTTGCCGTCGGCAACGACGGAGGTGGTCATATCGAGTAAGATAGGATCTGTATTTTCGCGTGGGGCAGAGAACCCAATGGGGTTGGTGCTCAAGCGGGCGTCGCGCCCACCAAAGGGGGTTAC
Organism: Candidatus Latescibacterota bacterium; assembly: GCA_047619225.1. Taxonomy (GTDB): domain Bacteria; phylum Latescibacterota; class UBA2968; order UBA2968; family UBA2968; genus JABIFK01. The sequence goes on along the minus strand of JBLHJX010000028.1, from coordinate 20,552 downwards.
TTTGCGACCTTCACGGCCTGCGTTGACGAAGATGAGTCCGATGAAACCTTCACGAGCCGCCATGAGGGGGTATGCTCCAACACGACCAATGTGGCTGGTGTTGCGCAAGGTGACGACGGAGACACCGTGTTCTCTGGCTTTTTGAATGGCGAGGTTGGTTGCAAATGTTGCGCCGACTTGGCCTAAGGCGTTGTGGGCATCTACGACGGCTGTGCAGGGGTGTTCTTTGATTATTTCAGGTACAGCTTTGGGATCAAATCGGCCATCGCGGATGGCTTGGGCATATTCGTAAAAGCGAATGGCACCGTGGGAGTCGTGACCAAAGAGGTTGGATTCGACGAGATGATCGACAACGGCTTTGGCGTTTTCGGGTGAACAGCCTGCGGCTTCGAAAAGTTGGTAGCCGATTTGTTGGAGTTGGTCGGGTTTGAAAATAGGCATTTTTTACCTCAAGAGTTTGGTTGCTATGGTTGTCTTCGACGACCTACTTTTTTTAACAGCAAAAAAAGTAGGCAAAAAAGCTGCCACTGCGTGGGGCTTTTTAATGGGCTATAGTGTTTTTACGAGAATAGGCCACCCTCACCTGCCCGCGCAGTTCCCACCCTCCGCCTCGTGTTCCACACGCCCCGCACCCACACATCACTGCCACACCAACTGCACAACGGCCCACACCACCAGGAGGTGAATGAAACGGATGGGCTATTTCTCCAAAAACCTTTCTCGGCGTTCGGTTGAATAAGTTTGGTAAGTGGGTGAGGTGCGTAATTTATCGAGGGTTTCATTTTCTTCGTTGGTGAGTTCTATGTGTTCCAAGATGGAGAGGGTGTTTTGTAGGTGTTCTGTATGATCCGCGCCGACGAGGGTTGTGGTGACTTGGGAAATGGAGAGGTTCCATTTGAGGGAGATGCGGGCCAAGAGGCTGCGGTCGGTGATGCCTGCTTCTTCGCCCATTTTGAATAGGCGGCCTTTTTGGAAGACTTCGCGGGTGATGATGCCCATGTCTTGAGATTGTGCGACGGGGAGGACGGTTTGGCAGGCGGCGTTGTCTGCAAAGCTAAAGTTCATGGCGAGGGTGTCGAAGCATTCGGCATTGATTTGGGAGAGGTAGGTTTGTTCGCCGGAGAAGTTGTCGGCTGTGGCAAAGCGGATGAGGCCTTCGCGTTTGAGTTCGGTGACGTTGTGGCGCATTTTGTCGAGGTATTCGGGGTCGGCATCTAAGGCTGTTTGTAAGAATGGGAAGTTGAGGAAGTCGATGTGGTCGCGTTGCATGAGGGTGAGGATGCGTTGGACTTCGGTTTTGAGGAGGGCGTAGGTGGCCATTTTTTTGTTTTCGGGGTCGTACCCGTAGCCCATGCCTTCGGGGCGGGTTTGGATGTAGATGTCGTGCGGAGGCGGCACTTCGCGTAGGTTGCGTCCGAGGGCTTCTTTTTCGGGGTCGATGGTGACGTCAAAGAAGTTGATGCCGTTTTCGTAGGCCATTTTGAGGAGTTCACGGCGTTTGTCACCGCCGTATCCTTGGCCGGTATAACCGGGTTTGACGGCGTCTTGGCGGTCTTCGTTAAAACCGCGTGAGCTGCCGTTGGGGAGATACTCGTGGCCGCCAAGGCCAATAGCGGAGAGTTCGATGCCGGTTTTTTCGATTTTGCGGTATTGCATAGGGACCTCTTTGTTAAAATGTGTTTGGTAACGATATAAAAAGAAAAGGGTCTGCGAAACTAAATTTCGCAGACCCTTGTTTGTGTTTGAGGCTATATGTGATTTTATGGTTTGGTGGCTTCTATGGTTGCTGAGACAACATAGTCTTCTACGGGCATTTCGGGTGCCCAGTCTTTGATGAAGGTTTTGCTTTCGTCTTTGGGGGCGATTTGGATGTTTGTAAAGCCCGCTTCTTTGAGCATGTTTTCCAAATCGTCAATGACGGGGGCACCGGCCATACAGCCTGTGTATTTGGCCAGGTCATCGCGGATTTCATCGGTGAGGGGTTGTGAGGCGACCATGTCTGAGATGGCTAAGCGCCCGCCCGATTTGAGCATGCGAAAGGCTTCGCGATAGACTTGGGGTTGGTCTGGTGATAGGTTGATGACGCAGTTGGAGATGATGACGTCTGCGGTGTTGTCTGCGACGGGTGGGTATTCGATTTCGCCGAGGCGAAAGGTAACGTTTTGGGCGTCTATTTTTTCGGCATTTGCACGGGCTTTGCGGATCATGACGGGGGTCATGTCTACCCCAATCACTTGCCCGGTTTCACCGACGGCTTTGGCAGATAAGAAGCAATCAAAACCACCACCACTGCCCAAATCGACCACGGTTTCACCGGCTTTGAGATTGGCAATGGCTTGTGGGTTGCCGCAGCCCAAACCCATGTTTGCACCTTCGGGGATATGGGTTACATCTTCTTGTGAATATCCCATACGCATCGATGCCGCACCGGCTTTGTCTGTTGGAGACCCGCAACAACTGTCTTCATATCCTTCGGCAATTCGGCCATACCGATCACTAACGGCTTCTCGCAATTCGTCGGCAGACAGATCGGTTGCTTTGATATCATCTGAACAACATTCGGGTTCACAACAGGTTTCTTCTTCGACTTGTGTTTCTACATCGGCCATATCAGGCTCCTTGTTTAGATGAATATTGTGTTTTCGCTTTAATAGACGTGATCGGGTAGAAAAAGATGCACGGAAAATTAGCAGCAAGCGCGTCCGTTTTCTCGCCGTTCATAATCGATGACGCGACCTCGTTGATCAAATTCGAATTGACAGCAGTCGGTGAGGGCGTCTTTGATGATGAGTTTGCCTCGGCGCACACGCGATTTGGCGGCTGATAGAGATATGCCCAAATGATCGGCCACTTGTTGGTGGGACCAGTTTTCTATTTCGGATAGGCGAACGGGGTCGCGATAGGTGTTGGGCAAAATGGCAATGAGGGGCAAAAGCCAACTGGCCATTTCTTGGCGTGTTTGACGGCTGTTTTCCGGACGTTCGACTGGCATTTCTTCGGGCAAGGTCTGGATGGGTTTGCGCGTGCGATAATGGTCTATGATGGCGTTTCGGGCAATTTGATACATCCAGCTTTGTAGTTTTTCACTGTCGCGCAAGGTGTCTATCCGTTCAAACATTTTCAAAAACACGTTCTGTCGAATATCTTCTGCTGCCGTTGGGTCGTCAACCCGATATTGAATGAAGGTTTGCAATTGGTTTGTGTAGTCTTGCCATAAATGTTTGTTTTTTTTCATCGTCATTTGCTTTCTGTTTGACACGTTTTTTGACCCACTCACATAGGTACAAATATACCAAAGATATCTTAGTCTCAACAACTCATAGACGGGATATGGGCAAAAAAGATGCAAAATGCCTGCTTGACAATGCTGTTTTTTGTTTATATTTTAGGCAAGGCTAAAAATTATTTATAACTACGCATAAATATCTAAAACTTGGAGGAACAAGCGATGGTCGATCCTCTTAACGCACTTGTTTGGGCCGTTTTACTAATGGGTGTGGCTGGGGTGCTGTTTTGGCCAGAGTCTGGTTATTTCTGGCGCTGGCAACGTGCCAACACGGTCACCGAACGGGTGTTGATCGAAGATGCACTCAAACATTTGTACAATTGTGAATACCGCAATCAAACGGCCACGATGGAAAGTGTGGCTGGAACACTGGGTATATCCAGTCGGCAGGCTGCGGATTTGCTTGTTCGGATTGAGGCATTACAGTTGTTAAGATCGGAAGGTGGCAATTTGAGTTTGACTTCCGATGGGCGAGATTATGCGCTGCGCATTTTGCGCGTGCACAGGCTTTGGGAACACTATTTGGCTGAAGAAACGGGTGTGCCAGAAGCGGATTGGCACAGCGAGGCCGAGCGCCGAGAACACGATTTGTCCCATGAAGAGGTCGATCAGCTGGCCCAACAAATGGGGTACCCTGTGTTTGATCCACACGGCGATCCCATTCCCACCGAGTCTGGGGAGATCGCACCCAGCCGGGGGCAGCCAATTACGGCCCTTCGGATTGGCGAGCCGGGTATTATTGTACACTTGGAGGATGAACCCGAGGCTGTTTATGCACAAATGGTAGCCGAAGGGCTTCATTTGGGTATGACTGTTGAGATTATCGAAATGACGCCTGAACGCATCCGATTTTGGGGAAATGGCGAAGAGCATGTGTTGGCACCGGTGCTTGCTGTCAATATTTCGGTGGCTTTGGCACCGGCAGATAAGAAACCCGAAGAGGGTTTTGACACCCTCACGTCTCTTAAAATAGGCGAGGTGGGCAAAGTGGTGCGTATCTCACCGGCCTGTCGAGGGTTGGAGCGTCGCCGGTTGATGGATTTAGGCATTTTGCCCGGTACTGAGATTGGGGCAGAAATGATCAGTCCCAGTGGTGACCCGACGGCTTATCGGGTGCGCGGCGCTTGTATTGCGTTGCGCAAAGAACAGGCCAATTACATTCACATTCAAAAGGCAATCCGTATCCATGAAGAATTGGAGGCTGTTTAATGAATACAGATACCTCCGCCAGCGGTTGTGAGGTTTGTCCTGCACACCATGCTGGCAATTTGGTCAAACTTGGCATCAACATGTCAAATTGGAATTATGTGGTGGCTTTGGCCGGCAACCCCAATACGGGCAAGAGTACAGTGTTCAACAGTCTGACAGGGCTTCGCCAGCACACGGGCAATTGGCCCGGTAAGACGGTGGCTCGAGCTGAAGGTGGTTTTTCTTATGGTGAACACCGCTATAAGTTGGTGGATTTGCCGGGCACCTATTCGCTGTTGTCGGCCAGTTACGACGAAGAGATTGCCCGCGATTTTATTCTATTTGGTCGCCCCGATGTGACGGTGATTGTGGTAGATGCCACCCGACTAGAACGCAACCTCAACTTGGTTATACAGGTGTTAGAAATTACGGATCGGGCCGTGTTGTGTCTCAATTTGATGGATGAGGCCAGGCGACATGGGCTAGATGTAGATGACCGCACGTTGGCGCGCGATTTGGGGATACCGGTGGTGGCCACATCGGCACGCCAGAATGAGGGTATCCCATTGTTAATTCAAACGATTAGCGAGGTGGCCAGCGGTGAAATTGTGTGCAAACCCCATCGGATCAAAAGCGAACCACCCGCGCTTAAGCGCGTGATCAGCCAACTCATCGGGGAGGTTGAGAATGCTTTTCCCGGCGTACCAAATGCACGTTGGGTGGCTTTGCGGCTTTTGGAAGGGGATCGGCGTATTATTGAGGCGGTGCGCTCGGGCGAATTGGGTGAGTTGAATCAGCCGGTTGCACTTGAGGCAGACGGCCAGGAGGTGAGTGTATGAACGCGCAAGACAAAAACAATGATTTGCTGTCTAAAACGGCCAGCCTACGCTGGGAAGCCGGTCCTCATTTTCACGATTCGCTGATGGAGGCGATTTATACCGATGCGGCCCAAATAGCAGATCGGGCGATTACCCGCACGGGTGAGAAACCTCGTTTTGACTGGGATCGTACGTTGGATGGACTCGTGACCAGTCGCTGGTTGGGTTTTCCGCTGATGCTGTTTATGCTGACCGTGGTTTTTTGGCTGACAATTGAAGGTGCCAATGTACCCTCGCAAATGCTGGCGACGCTGTTGATTGACATGACGCATCCTTCACTAAAAAGTGCGGCCGCTGTGATCGGTTTGCCTTGGTGGCTCGACGGGCTGTTGATTGATGGTATGTATTTGGCCATGGCTTGGGTCATTGCCGTGATGTTGCCACCCATGGCGATTTTCTTTCCGCTGTTTACGTTGCTTGAAGATTTTGGATATTTGCCTCGTGTGGCGTTTAATTTGGACAACTTGTTTAAAAGATCGGGCGCGCATGGCAAACAGGCACTGACAATGAGCATGGGCTTTGGGTGCAATGCGGCGGCCATTGTATCTACGCGGGTGATTGACAGCCCACGAGAACGCTTGATTGCGATTATTACCAACAATTTTGCGTTGTGCAATGGCCGATGGCCTACGCAGATTTTGATCGCCACGATTTATATCGGCTCAATGGTGCCGGCTTATTGGGCCGGGTTGGCCTCAGCTGGGGCCGTGGTCAGTATCGCTGTGTTGGGTATTGTGCTTTCTTTTGTGGTTTCTTGGGGGCTTTCGCATACGGTGCTCAAAGGTGAAGCTTCGGCTTTTAGTTTGGAATTGCCTCCGTATCGTCCACCCCGTATTTTGCGAACGCTTTATACTTCGATTATTGACCGTACGCTTATTGTGTTGTGGCGCGCAGTGATTTTTGCTGTGCCTGCGGGTGCTGCCATCTGGTTGGTTTCCAACATCCAAATCGGTGGCGTTAGCGTGGCCGAACTCTTTATTGACTGGTCTAATCCGTTTGGGTTGTTTTTTGGCCTGAATGGCGTGATTTTGCTGGCCTATATTATTGCTATTCCCGCCAATGAAATTGTGATTCCCACCATTTTGATGCTGACGGTTTTAAGTGCCAAGCTCGCCGGTGTGGGTGCCGGGACGGGCGTGATGTTTGAGTTGGACTCGGAAGCGGCCATTGGACAGATTTTGGCGGCCGATGGCTGGACGGTGTTAACTGGGGTCAATTTGATGCTGTTTAGTTTGCTTCACAACCCGTGTTCAACCACCATTTATACCATTTGGAAAGAAACACAGAGCGCAAAGTGGACAACGGTTGCTGCACTGCTTCCGGTTGTGATGGGATTTGTGGTGTGTTTCTTTGTCGCTCAAATTTGGCGGTTGTTGGCGGGTTAGTTGGATATCATATTACGCGAATGGATGCCATGAAGAACCGTGTACAACATATTGGCCTGATTGTTTGGCTGTTGATTTATGTGCCTTTTGCACAAGCTACTTTTGGGCAAGCTGTGCTTTGTTTGGGTGCCGACGGGCATATTGAGCTTGAGAATGTCGGGGCAGATGAGGTTTGTCATGACGAATCTCATATCGCTGATGTGTTGGTTCAAGATTGTCTGACGGTGAACCATTGCGGTCCTTGTTTGGATCTTTTTCCTAATATTGATGTATTGAATTTCTCCACCCAAGATCATTCTCTTTTCTTGGATCATTCCCTCGCTGTTGTTGTGTTCCATTCTTTCCCCTCTGTTTCTCATCGGTTACAAAATCCTCCTGTTTCTTTCCAAAAAAATATCCATCCTTCTGTTCCTACCACCGTACTTCAAATCTAAAAATCCACTGACATTGCGTTTTTCACCACATCAACAAATATGATTGTTGATGATGGGGTGAGGTTTGTCCATTAACGCTATTTGGAGGATTTTAATGTTTCCATTTCTCAAAACAATCGTGTGTGGCACCATCATGCTGATGGGCTTGTCACGATGTGTCTTTGCCCAACCACTCACACGGGATGAAGCTGTTCAAGCGGCGCTTGAATACAATCCCGAGGTGGTTGCGGCTTATCATGTTTGGAAAGCCGAAAGCGCGCGTTCCCTTCAAGCTTGGGCACCACCTGACCCTGAGCTTGAGTTGGAATATGATGGGATGTCTGGCGCATTTAATTTTGGATCATTTGGACAAAAAGACTTGGGCATTGTTCAGCGTTTGTCTTTTCCCGTTGCGTGGTGGTTGCGTGGTCAAGTGGGCGGGCTTCAGGCCCAGGCTGTGCGGTTAGGGGTTTACGAAACAACACGTCAGGAAGTGGCGTTGCGTGTCAACTTGGCTTATGACCGGGTGCTTGCCAATGCACAGATTGTGCGTTATTCCGAAGAAAATGTGCAGTTGGCAGAGCATTTATTTATCCGTGCACAAACGCGTTTTGCCGCTGGTGATGTGCCTCAACTTGATGTAATGCGCGCCGAAGTTGCCGTGTTGCGTCAGAAGAACCAACATATGATTGCACAAAACAACCTGAAGGTTTCTCAGGTATCATTGAATGCATTGCTTAGCCAAGTGAATGACACCCCGCTGGTATTGGCAGATAGCTTGGTATATACGTCAGAAGATTTGGATCTCGATGTATTGCATCATCAAGCACTGATGCATCGCTCAGAACTTTTGGGTGCACAACAGGCTTATTTAGGGGCACGCAAAAAACAGTCTTTGGCGGTTGCTTCTACGTTGCCAGATGTGTCGTTTGGTGTTTTTCGACAAACTGTTGCAGCACCTACGGGGCCGCAGAAATTTTGGCGTGCAGGCATTGCTGTTGAATTGCCCGTTTGGGCCTTTTTGCGACAACGCGGCAAAATAGGTGAGGCCAAGGCACAAACGGCGCAAGCAGATGCGCAACGTGACCAAGTGAAATTGCAAATTGGGCAAGAGGTAGATGCTGCGGGTGCAAATCTAAAAGCTGCGGTTGAACGCGCAAAATGGATGCAAGAGCGCATTTTACCCACATCCAAGGCAGCCTTTGAAATGGCCGGTCGCAGTTATGACGCAGGGAAAGCAAGTTACTTAGAATTACTTGAGGCCCAGCGAGAATGGGTTGATACACAGACAGAATATGTGGAAACCTTATTTGAATACCGTGCAGCAAAAGCACAGCTTGCTCGTGCAACTGGTACCCTATTGAACTCACAGGAGAATGAACATTGAAAAATGGATTCTTATATATGGTGTTCTTGATTGGCCTGTGTATGGCAAATTTTGAGACACCGATATATGCTCAAGAAGAGCACGGTCATGAACACGAAAAATCAGAAGCAAAATTTGATGAGGAGAAACACGAAGGTCACGATGAAGGTGGAGAAGATATTGTGCGACTTAGTGCTGAAGACTTAAAAGCTTTTGGTATTGAGACAGCAATTGTTGAACCGAGTAATTTAGAAGTGCATGTCTCTTTGCCTGGTGAGGTGGTGGTCAATCCAGATCGGTTTGCACACATTGTGCCGCGTGTATCTGGTGTGGTGCAAAGAGTAAATAAGAAATTGGGGGACCGTGTTCGGTCTGGTGATATTTTGGCTGTACTTGACAGTCGAGAACTTTCAGATCTGAAGTCATCATTTCTTGCAGCACGAGAACGGTTGTCGTTGGCAGAGGTCACTTTTGATCGAGAAGATCGGCTTTGGAAAGATGGCATTTCGTCAGAACGGGAATATTTGGCAGCCAAGCAGATGTTGGCTGAGATGCGAATTGAGGCGCGATCAGCAGAACAAAAGTTGCACGCGTTGGGGTTTTCTGATGCCTATCTCACAACGTTGTCCGATCAGCCGGATGTGTCTTATACCCAGTATGAGATTAGCGCACCCTTTGATGGGATTGTGGTGGCCAAGCACATTACGTTGGGTGAAAATGTAAAAGATGATGCCGAAATTTTTTCTGTGGCGGATCTCCGTTCGGTTTGGGTCGCACTCACTGTTTATCAGAAGGACTTGCCTCATTTGAAAATGGGCGACAAAGTGCATATATCAGCCAAAGAGGGTGGGGAAGTGGTTACGGGGTTGGTTTCATATATCAGCCCAACCATTGATGAAGTCACGCGCACGGCTACGGCACGTATTGTTTTGCCCAATCAGAACGGTCAATGGCGACCTGGGTTGTTTGTGACGGGCGCTGTAGAGGTCGATAGCAAACGCGTGGCGATGTTGGTGCCCAAAACCGCTTTGCAAAATGTGGAAAATAGAATCTGTGTTTTTGTTCAAACAGAAGAGGGCTTTGAACCTCAGCCTGTCGTTGTGGGACAGACAAACATGATGCAAGCCGAAATTCTTGAGGGCCTACACCCTGGTTTACGTTATGTCACACAAGGCGCATTTACACTCAAAGCACAGCTTGAAAAGGGTGCATTTGGCGATGGCCATAACCATTAAAGGAGGCAAACCATGCAAGGATTAATTCAATTCGTGCTTAACAGCCGCCTCTTAATGATGGTTTTTATGGGGTTGGTGATGGCTGCGGGTTATGCCAGTTATCAAAAATTGCCTGTAGATGCGTTTCCCGATGTGACACCGGCATTGGTACAGGTTTTTACAGAAACAGAAGGGCTGGCACCTGAAGAAGTTGAAAAATATGTGACCTATCCAGTTGAGGTTGCGATGAATGGGTTGCCCAATTTGAAAGAGGTACGTTCGATTTCAAATTTTGGTTTGTCGGTGATCAATATTTATTTTGAGGAAGGCACCGACATTTATTTTGCCCGACAATTGGTGAATGAACGGTTACAGATGGCGCGAGGGCAAATTCCCGAGGGGTTTGGCGAACCAGATATGGGGCCTATTTCTACGGGATTGGGTCAGATCTTGTTTTACTTCGTTGAAGATGAAACAGGTGAGCGCAGTGCCGAAGAAATGCGCCAGATCCAAGATTGGATTATTAAGTTTAATTTGCAGACAGTGCCGGGGGTGACAGAAGTCCTTTCATTAGGTGGCAAGGTAAAGCAGTTTCACATTTTGATCCGCCCTGAAGCCCTGTTGCAATACGATTTGTCTTTGCACGATGTGGTTGAATCGGTGCGGGCCAACAATGCAAATGTGGGTGCTCAATTTATTATCAAGAATGCAGAGCAATATGTGGTGCGCTCTGTGGGGTTGGCAGAGAAGATGGAGGATTTGAACCGCATTGTTTTGAAGGCCATTGATGGCCGGCCGGTTTATTTGGAGCAGGTGGCGCAGATTCAAGTGGGTGGTGAGGTTCGGCAGGGGCTTGCCACGATGAATGGTGAGGGCGAAACGATAGTAGGCATGATCTTGAAGCTGATTGGCACCAATACATCGCAGGTGATTGGTGATGTTAAAACCCAGATTGAGAAGATTAATACGTTGTTACCGCCCGGTATAAAGATGGTACCCTACTATGACCAAGCCACCTTGGTTGCCAGGTGTGTGGATACGGTTACGAGTGCTTTGTTACAGGGTGTGGTGCTTGTTGTATTGGTGCTCTTGGCTTTTATGGGTGGGTTCCGCCCCAGCGTCGTGGTGGCGTTGTCGATTCCATTCTCGATCTTCTTTGCATTTATCTTGATGTACGCATTCGATATTTCGGCCAATTTGATGTCGTTGGGCGGGTTGGCCATTGCGATTGGGATGATGGTGGATGGCACCATAGTGATGGTGGAAAATGTCGACAGGATGTTGCGTGAAGCGCCTGCTGATGAATCTCGTATGCAGGTGATCACACGTGCGTGTACTGAAGTCGGGCGACCGATTGTATTTGCCATCTCTATTATTGTCATCGTGTTTCTACCCCTGTTTACACTGCAAGGTGTGGAAGGTAAGACCTTTCGGCCATTGGCATACACGGTGGCTTTGGCAATGGTGGGTTCTTTAATTTTTGCAATCGTAATGGCACCCGTCATTTCAAATTTATTGATGCGACGCCCCAAAACACAAGGTGAGGGAAATCGTATTATAAATGCTTTGATGGCGGGTTATCGTCCGTTGGTGACCCGGTTTGTTCAAAACCGAAAATTAGCGGTTTTTTTGGCTGTGGGGATGCTTGTTGTTGGTATGATGATTTTCCCGTTTTTGGGTTCCGAATTTGTGCCAAAATTGAACGAAGGTGATTTGTTGGTGCGGGTGACCATGGCACCGTCTATCTCATTGGATGAAGCTGCAAGCATGGTGACCGTGTTTGAAAAACGACTTATGAAGTTTCCCGAAGTGATACGTGTGGTGAGCCGTGTGGGGCGTGGTGAAGTTGGCGCACATGCCGATCCGGTGAACAATGCAGAGTCTTTTGTGGCATTAAAACCTCAAGATGAGTGGGAAACAGCAGATAACCCAGAGGAATTGTATGCTTTAATGGGTGCGGCGTTTGAAGATTTTCCGGGTGCGCGATTCAATTTCACACAACCCATCGCCGCTGCTGTAGATGAATTGCTCACTGGGACGAAGGCCGAATTGGCGATTAAATTATTCGGCCCAGAGATGGCTGTCTTGGAGCAAAAAGCAGGCGAAATTGAACAGGTAATCCGTTCGATTCGTGGGGCTGCTGATGTGCAAAAAGATCAGGTGACGGGCACGCCTCAATTGCGCATTACAATTAACCGAGAAGCGATTGGACGTTATGGAATTAATGTGGCCGACGTACAAGATATGATTCGCACGGCGGTAGGCGGTGAAACTGCTGGGCAAATTTTTGAAGGGGTAGCACGATTTGATATTTTGGTGCGGTATGAACCTGAAGCCCGTTCGTCGCCCGATGTGATTGCCAACATTTTGGTGTCTTCACCAACGGGTGTGAAAGTGCCGCTGAGTGAATTGGCCCGTATAGAAGAAATTGTAGGACCACGCCAGATTACGCGCCAAAACAATCAACGATTTATTACAGTACAATGCAATGTTCGTGGGCGTGATATGGGATCGTTTGTGGCTGATGCACAAGCTGCCATTGCGCAAAACGTAGATTTCCCGCCTGGTTACTTGGTGACGTGGGGAGGACAGTTTGAACTGCAACAGGAGGCGAACAAACGGTTGATGGTCGTCATTCCGGTGACATTGTTTGTTGTTTTTTTGCTTTTGTTTAGCAGTTTTAATTCCCTTAAAAATACGGTACTCATTTTGCTCAATATTCCATTGGCCTTAGTGGGTGGCGTGGTTGGTTTGTGGCTTACTGGACAAAATTTGTCGGTGCCTGCATCCGTTGGTTTTATTGCTCTGTTTGGCATAGCACTTGAAAACGGGATGGTCTTGATTACATACCTCAATCAGCTTTTGCGCGAAGGAATGGATTTAGATGATGCTTCTGTTGAAGGTGCGTGTTTACGATTGCGTGCCGTGCTCATGACAGCAGTGACAACATCGCTGGGTTTATTGCCCTTGCTGTTTTCCAGCGGCACAGGTAGCGAAGTGCAACGTCCATTGGCAACTGTTGTTGTCGGTGGATTGGTGACATCGACGATTTTGACCTTGCTGGTGATTCCCGCATTGTATAAGTGGTTTGCGGTTCAACCCGAACGAGAAATTAAACAGACACAAGCCGCTTAAAGGGGGCAAAATATGAAAGAGATTAAGGCATTCATTAAGCCGCATAAACTTGATGCTGTGGCATTGGCTTTGCACCGGGTGAAAGGTGTAACAGGTTTGAGTACGAGTACTGTACGGGGGTTTGGAAGAGGGCGCGGTCATCAATCCCCAAGGCAAAGTGAAGAAGAAATTGCTGGGTTTATTGATCATATTAAAATTGAACTTGTTTGTCTTGATGCACTTGTAGAGCAAGTTCTTGAGGCGATTACAATATCGGCGCATACAGGTCTCCGTGGCGATGGTAAAATTTATGTGTCGCCAGTTGAAACTGCTATTCGCATTAGTACGGGAGAACATGGTGAGATTGCTGTATAAGTGTGCGCGTTGAATTTCATGGTGGATTGGGAATCCCTTCAGAGGAGCGTCAATTTTAGGCCACGAAACGACCTGAGAAAAAAATTTGTTGCCGCCCGTTTCTGCACCATATTCTGGGAATCCCTTTTCTAAATATGATCTGCCAAGACGGGCGGCATTCTTGGTTGAATTGCAAGTTGTGGGGGGCTATCCTACAAAGGAAATTCAACGCTTTTTCTCGGCTTGCAAAAGTTTAAAGGACAAGAATCTATGCGACTATTCAGTAGAAATTTCTATCTATGGATTCGGGATTTGCATCTCTATGTCGGTCTGTTCATCAGTCCATTTATTATCCTGTTTGCTGTCACGACACTCATGTTCAATCATACTTGGAAACCTTGGAATAACCGAGAAGGTCTCGTGAAAGTCGAGATGCCAGTGCAAGTGCCCGAAGATGTTGAAGGTGTTGAACAGGCAAAGGCTGTTATGAAACAAGTGGGTGTGTCTGGCGAGATCCGGAATATCTTTCGCAGAAGAAATCGTCTGACGATTCCAGTGATGAGACCGGGTTACAATGCATCTATTCAGGTTAATCTTGAAACAGGCATTGCTGTTGTGGAAGAGGGTGAAACTGATTTTTGGGATGCTTTAATGTATCTGCACAAATCTCCAGGACCACACGTTGCCAATATTCGGGGGAATTGGATCTTTACCAGGATTTGGACTTTCTTGGTTGATGGCGTGGTGTATCTGATCCTGTTTATTTCTGTTAGCGGGATATATCTGTGGATAGTTTTGAAGGCAGAAAGGAAGATCGGTTTGGTTGTTCTGGGAACAGGTTGTCTCACTTTTGCTGCAATTGTTACTGCCCTTGTCCTCTAAATTTAGGAATTCAGAAAAATGCCCTCATCAATAGTGTCTTATTGGATCGAGAAATGGAACCGGAAGTTACATATCTATGTGGGTCTCTATTTCCTTTTTTTTATTTGGTTGTTTGCTTTTTCGGGCTTGCTCCTAAATCATCCGCAGTGGGAGATTTTTCAGTTTTGGCAAAATAGAAAAGAGCAGACGACGACGCATACACTTCAGCCCCTTGTGAAAGTGGACGATTTTACACGCGCAGAGGAAGTTGTCCAAGAACTTGGTTTGATTGGAGAAATCGAAGCTGTAAAGATTTTACCAAAGGAGAACCGTTTTCGATTTCGCGTGTTGCGTCCTGGCAAGATTGAAGATGTGTTAGTGAACATTGAAACTGGGCAGGCTGAAGTGAAGACCATTACAACCAATGCTTGGGGTGTGATCCGTTCTTTGCATCAGTTTAATGGTGTGCGGATAGATAATGACAAAGAAGAGAGAGATTGGTTTGCGACTATACTGTGGACGGCTGCGATGGATGGGCTGTGTTTCGGGTTGATATTTTTAACTTTGAGCAGCCTATATATGTGGTATCAAATTGGGAAAAAAAGGCGGATAGGTATGGCAATATTAGGCGTTGGTGTGCTTTGTTGCGGGGTTTTTGCACTCGGTATTGCTTCAATTTTTGGATAGCTGAAATTGGGGAGATATAGGTAGGATTCTCAATACTATTCTTGAAGCACTTGAAGCAGCCAGTCGACAGGACATAAAATGCGTATAAACGGTTGCTGCTACATCAGGCTTGAATGTGAAAATGCTGATCGCGTGCTTGTTTATTGATCTACAGTTTTCTAAGAGCCAGAAGAAGGAGGCAGATTGAGTGGATTGTTTGATAGCCTGCAAACAGAAAGTGGAAGGGGCTTTTCGAAATGTCAGATTGTTGTGTTGTGCCCCAGGTAGGTGATCCACCAACTTGTCCAACGAACAATCAGGTGACGCGACCTGTTGGGCGACAAACAGTGGAAGGTTTGGTTAAGCCTGAGTTTTCAGGAAGGCTGGTGCCACAACCTTATTATTTTTGCGATGCGCCCGATTGCGATACGGTTTATGTATCAGCTTTGGGTGATCATGTGATTACCAAAGATATGCTTACGTTGCGCGTGGGGATCAAAGAAAAGGAGGATCCAATTCCCCTATGTTACTGTTTTGGATATGATCGCAAAGATGTATTCGATGATGTGCGACAAAAAGGTCACACGGATATTCAGAAGATCATCACACAACGGGTAAGGGATGGTGAATGCCGGTGCGTGGAAACCAATCCGAGCGGAGGGTGTTGCTTGGGAACGGTTTCCAAAGCGATCAAGCAGGCCTTGGTGATGAAAGGGACAGGTTCGCTTTCATAATTTGGAGGAGAACTGGCACCACTGGCTGAGGCAATTTAACCGCATGGAGACCAACTCGGTATTCAACAGGTGATTTGTCCACACCTGTAATAGTGATATCGGGAATTTTGGGGCGTAACATTTCTATGCGAGTGATTAATTGCTCGTGCGGATACCAATCGCTCATTCCACTGAAACGCAATAGGGATGATTTTTACGCAGGATAGGGGCTAAAATAACGTTAACTTTAAATGATAATACATCCAGGCAGCGCCTGGTGATTAAAGACCACGGTTTTTCTATTGTCCATCGTCAACCGTCTATCGTCTCTAACACACCTTCGTTGGATAGTTTATTCCATGCACGTTCCTAACGAAGTGCCGTATGCTAAATGTCTATCTATTTTTTGTTGATTGAAAAGGCGATATTTAAACTTAATATATTTAAAAAACCGATATAAAAACTTGCCACGTAGATGTACTTTCCGGTATACTTTGAATATGTTTTTCATGTTCGACCTTATATCTGGAAGGGCATAAAATGGATTGGTTAAATTATCATCATTTATTCTATTTTTGGAATGTTGCTCGCGAGGGCAGTGTGGTAAAGGCGTGTGAGAAATTGCATTTGGCACAGCCGACCATCAGTGGGCAAATTCGCGCACTTGAAAAGGCCATGAATGAAAAGCTGTTTATGCGTTCGGGACGAAATTTGGTTTTGACAGATATGGGGCGCACGGTTTTTCGATATGCCGATGAGATTTTCACCATTGGCAAAGAATTAACCGACGCACTCAACAGGCAGCCGAGTGATCGCCCTTTTCGATTGATGGTTGGTATAACCGATGTGATGCCCAAGTTGGTTGCTTATCGAATCTTGGAGCGGGTTTATGATCTCCCAGAACCCGTTCAGATCATTTGTCAAGAGGGGAAGGCAGATCGTTTGTTGGCCGATCTTTCGGTTCATGCGCTGGACCTTGTATTGACCGATGCACCCATTAATCCGACGGTTCGAGTAAAAGCTTACAACCATCAATTGGGTGAGTGTGGGGTGTCATTTTATGCGGCACCTAATTTGGCGCGTTCGTTGAAGGGCACGTTCCCAAAGTGTTTGCACAGGGCGCCGTTTTTGTTGTCTACTGACAATACATTGTTGCGTCGTTCATTAGATCAATGGTTTGAGACCAATGGTATCTTACCTCATGTCGTAGGTGAGTTTGAAGACAGTGCCTTAATGAAAGTTTTTGGTCAGTCAGGACGTGGGGTGTTTGCCGCACCTGATGCGATTCGTCTTGAAATTGAAAAGCAATATGGTGTGGTACATATTGGGCAGGCTGTTGGGGTAACAGAGCGATTTTATGCCATCTCTGTTGAACGACGGTTAAAACATCCTGCGATAGCGGCTGTTGTTAAACGTGCGCGAACAGAGTTGTTCCACAACAAAAATGTTTGATGGGGCGAAACGAGGTTTGGTCATGTCTTTGGCGTGAGGATTACACATTTGATGTGCGCTTTAAGTGGCTAACGAATCAACAAATCGAAAGCTTCATTCGTTAATGAATATGAAAAAAGCTCAGGAGATATATCTCCTGAGCTTTTTGTAGATAGAGAAGGTTATTACATTTAAGCCGCTTTTTCCAAAGCCGAACCCGCTTTTATTTGTTGCCTGTATTGTATCGTTACAATTAGCGTGACTATGACCGTCAATGGCAATAACGCAAACCAGAAAACGGTGCCAATAAGCCCTGCTGTGGGGCTTTGGATTGCATGAAAAATCAAATAAAGGGTATACAGGCCATAATAGCCCAAAAATATCCCGCCTTCCAAACGGCTTAGGCTGTGGTGCGTAAAAAATAAAGGCAAACATCCGAGTGTGGCGATTAACATAATGGGCAAATCTATGCTTAAGGTTGTGTGGGATACAGAAATGCCATTTGGTGCTATCAGTGAAGATATACCCAAAACAGCTAAAATATTAAATGTGCAACTTCCCACGACGTTCCCAATGGCTAAATCACGTTCACCACGTATACAGGCAATTATGGTCGTGGCAATTTCGGGCAAGGAAGTACCAACGGCCACAATCGTAAGCCCGATGAATGTTTCTGAGACACCCAATTGTGCTGCAATGATCACTGCGCTGTTGATGAGCCACCGGGAACCTAATATAATGAGTGCCAATCCTGCACAAACCCATAGTATATGGCGCACGATGCTGCTTTTGAGTTGGTTTGCTTCAGCTGGCGATGTGGCGGGTAACGTATCTTCTGTTTTTTCCATTTGAAGCAAATAAACAAGATATAATGTACATCCTAAAACAAAAATAAAACCATCCGCAGGCCCAAGGAAACCATCCTTTGCCAGACCAAAAAGTAATACCGACGCACCAATCATCACGGGTGCGTCCAGTTTGATGACTTGACGATTCACCGCAATGGGTGCCAAAACAGCACCGATACCTAATACGAGAAGGATGTTGGCAATATTGCTGCCTACAATATTGCCCATGAGCAAATCATCTTGCCCAACCCACGCAGCATAAACACCCACAGCCAATTCCGGTGCGCCAGTGCCAAATGCAACAATGGTTAAACCAATAATTAGCGGAGGTATACCCATCTTAAGTGAGAGTGCGGAGGCATGCCTGACCAACATTTCTGCACCAAAAACCAATGCGCCCAGTCCGGCGACAAACATGGCGACAACGAACCCATCCATATGTCTTTTCCTTTAAACCTGTGGTGTTACAATCACAGTATAATGTCCATCACCGCGCAGTCGCTCAATGCCGCGAAATTTGTCACTGTTATCTGATTGGAGCGACCAATATCCCAAGAGCAATAGGCCAACCAAGGCTGAGGCGATTAGGATATGGGCGATGATGTTTCCAACTTGCAATTTTTGCTTTTTTGTTTTCATGATAACAGTCCAATTGTTTGCAGCCAGGTTTTGTGAACTTGTTTGTTTTCGGCTGTTTCTAAAATGATTTGAGTTGCACTTTCAATATCTATTTTGCCGCTGTTGATCAGCAGATGGTGATATGATGGATCTTCTTGATTGGCTTGATAGTGGCGTTTTACAAAATGCGCTCGATAAAGGTCCACGGTTTGTAATCTTCGGCCTGCTTCTTGGGTAGAAAGACCATAGCGCTTTATTAAGGTGTCTAAGCGATAAGTTTGAGGTGCAAAGATGCTAACGTGCAATGTATTGGGGTGATCGGCCAATAATACAACGGCGCCTCTTCCTACAATGACGACGTTCCCTTGATCTGCTTCTTGTAAGATGAGATCACGTGTATGTTTGGCACACAGCTCTTCATCAAAGGGGAATGCGTTATATTTATTTAGAGACGTATTTGGGGTTGTCCAATACATATCATCTATCATATCGATAGAGGTAGGGGGTAGATGATGCGGATAAAAAAACTTTTGAAAAAAATGCCCTAAAGTCGAGGCTCCTCTTTCTTCAAATGCCGATACCTCAGTTTCAGTGACATATGTTTTTTGAGCCAATTTCGTTACGATATTTTTATCAAGACAACGATACCCCAATGCCTCTGCAACACGATTGCCAATTTCTGATCCCCTACTTCCATATTGCCGGGTAATGGTGATCACACCCATAGCGCACCTCCAGTCACGGGTTTGTTTTTGTTATGCAGATAGAGCAACGGCGTTTTGTAAGCTTGTCTCTTCAGGAGAACCAAAGTGACGCAGTTTTGTTCTCAATTGGGTCAGCGCGCGATTTCGCAATTGACGCACGCGTTCTTTGCTGATGCCTAAGCGTTTGCCAACTTTGGAATAGGAAAGCATTTCTTCCTTTAGACCAAAGGTGAGTGCGATGATTTCGGCATCTCGGGGAGGTAACATTGCCAGTGCACCCTGAATGCTTTCTGTTGATTCTTTTGTTTCCAATATTTGATGTGGATCGGGTTGTTTGGCAGCGAAACTCTCGGAGACGGTGGGTCCATTGTTCGTAACTGGTGCGTCTAAACCTGTTATTTTGAACTGTGTATCGTATGCTGCTTTAAGACGTTGTGGTGTTAGTGCAAGTGTGTCGGCAATATCGCTTATGGCTGGTGTTTGTCCCGTTTTTTGTGACAAACGATCTATTTGACGACGAATGCAGTCCCAATCTTCAAAATGGTTTAAGGGGCGGTGGAATGGCAGCGTATCTTGCCTAATGGCTCTTTGCATAGCCTGGCGAATCCACCAAACTGCGTAGGTTGTGAATTTGTAACCACGATCAGGGTCAAATTTTTCGACTGCATGCATCAGCCCCAAATTGCCTTCGGCTACGAGTTCGTCAAAGGCGAGTTTGGTATTGCGAAAAGTGGCTGCCACAGTGATCACGAATCGCAAATTTGTCTGTATCACTTTGTTAAAAGCATTTCTATCACCTGCATGTGCTTTGTGAATCAGGTTGTTTAGCTCTATTTGTGGCAACGGAGAATAGCGTTTTAAAGTCTGCAAATAGCTTTTTGCAAGGTGATCGTCGAAGCTCATTGGCATCCTCCAAGAAGTGATTTTAAATTGTTTGTTTTATGATTTAAAATAAAGTTACTGCTTTTTGGGTGTGTTGAAAAATAGATATATTAAATGAAAACATCGAAAAAAACGATATTTCAGAAATGATAAAAGCCGATAGCGTTCAACTATCGGCTTTTCTTTGGGGAACCTATCAAAGGTGATTTCTATCTTTTCACTCAAAATTCTTGCTGGTCACTTACGGCGTCATGATGCCGTCCGTCTTCGTTTTCCAATACATCCCACCGAAAATCTCTCGCAATTTCCTCCGAATAGTTAGACCATCTCATTGCTGGAATATAGTACCCCCCAAGGTCGTGTCGGTTAGATTCGGCTCGTAGTGCTTTACCGATTTGGCGGCCAGCTTTGTGACGTGCTGCAAGAGAATGAGCTGCCTACTGAATTAGCGTAGAAGATTCCCATTCTATATCTGAGTGAACCTCCCCTAAAAAAGTGGACACACCGAAAAGGTTATTTTATAATAACCGTCAAGGAAGTGTCCCAATGTCGAAGAAGAAAGTTCGCACAGACTACGATAAAGCATTTAAAGATGAATGAGGCGGGTTTGCTCCCATCATACGGAAAATGG